>JALSLF010000301.1 GCA_026988445.1 Bacteroidales bacterium | reverse complement strand
TTTCCAACTTATTTTTCGCGGGCCAAATTAATGGTACAACCGGTTATGAAGAAGCAGCCGCTCAAGGTTTAATTGCCGGTATAAATGCCCATCGAAAAGCAATAGGAGAGAAGGAGTTCATTTTAGGTAGAGACCAAGCTTATATTGGGGTTTTAATTGATGATTTGGTAACTAAAGGAGTTGATGAACCTTATCGAATGTTTACTTCTCGAGCCGAGTACCGCATACTTTTACGTCAAGATAATGCTGATGAAAGACTCACAGAGATAGGCTACCAACTTGGATTGGCACATAAAGACCGATATAATTTATATTTACGGAAAAGAAAATTAATAGATGAGTTTTATAATTATTGCTTAGATACAAAAATAAAACCTAGTGAAATTAATTCGTTTTTAAGAGGTATTAATACTTCCGAAATTCGTGAAAGCACACGATTAAACCGTTTAATTCTTAGACCTCAGGTCAAACTAAACGAGCTTGCAGCGTACTACCCCGAGATTAATACTGTATTTACCGGAAATGAAGATATAAAAAACACGGTATTACAAAGCGTAGAAATTAAAATAAAATACGAAGGATATATTGAAAGAGAAAGAATAATCGCAAATAAAATCAAACGATTAGAAAATATCAATATTCACGACTCTTTTGACTTTGATAAACTAGAATCATTAAGCACTGAATCGAGGCAAAAACTTAAGAAAATAAAACCTAAAACCATAGGACAAGCCGCACGAATACCCGGTGTTTCACCTTCTGATATTAATGTTTTATTGGTTTTTTTAGGACGATAATATATTAAGCATGTAATAGGCTTTAAAGATAATAGTACACGCTTAAGTGTACTTGATTTTTTAAAATGTTCCACGTGGAACATTTTAAAAAATCAAAATAAATAAGACAATATATTGTTCCACGTGGAACAATTTAATTTTTTTTGATATGAATTCAGAATTTACAATTAAAGCAAATTTGGTAGATGTTGTTTTGAGACGTGTTTTTCCCGCTCAAATTTTGATTAGCGGTGGGCGCGTGGAGCGAATTGTTGAAATTGACGAATCTTTAGATTTTTATATTTTGCCTGGATTTGTTGATGCGCATGTGCATATTGAAAGTTCGATGTTGGTTCCTTCGGAGTTTGCTCGTCTCGCAGTAGTGCATGGTACAGTGGCTACTGTTTCTGATCCGCATGAAATTGCCAATGTTTTAGGGGTGGATGGTTTAGAGTTTATGCTTGAAAATTCATCGAAAGTACCTTTAAAATTTTATTTTGGGGTTCCTTCCTGTGTGCCTGCCACGGGATTTGAAACTTCAGGAAGCGTGCTTGATGCTTCTGATGTTGAACAATTGTTAGCGCGTGACGAGTTTAAATATCTTTCGGAAATGATGGATTTTCCGGGTGTTATTTACGATGATAAAGAGGTGTGGGCTAAAATAAATGCCGCTAAAAAGTTTAATAAACCTATTGACGGTCATGCACCCGGTTTGAGTGGTGATGGGCTTGTCAAATATGCATCGGCAGGTATCAGTACCGATCATGAAAGTGTCAGTGTTGAAGAAGCTGTTGAGAAGATTAAATTAGGTGTTAAATTGCAAATTAGAGAGGGGAGTGCTGCTAAAAATTTTGACGCCCTTTATCCTGTTATTGATAAGTTTCCTGATGATGTTATGCTTTGTTCAGATGATAGGCATCCTGATGACTTATTAGAAGGACATGTGAACGATTTTGTTGTGCGTGCTTTAAATAAAGGATTGGATTTATTTAATGTTTTACGTGCAGTTACCTATAATCCGGTTAAGCACTATGGTTTAAATGTTGGTTTGTTGCAAGAAGGTGACCCAGCTGATTTTATTTTAGTAAAAGACTTAAAAGGTTTTGACGTTTTATCTGTTTATTTAAGCGGACAGAAGGTTTATTCTGATAATGAAATATTGTTTTCTGTGCCTGATATTAAACCTATAAATAACTTTAATATCGACTTTATTTCCTTAGATGATATTGCTTTAAAATCAGAAGGTTCTATTGCAAAAGTTATGATGGCAAAAGATGGCGATTTGTACACCGGACTTGAGACTTTAAAGATAAAAAGCCAAGATGGTTTTGTAATGAGCGATATTGATTCTGATATTCTTAAAATAGTGGTAGTAAATCGCTATAAACAGGCTAAGCCGCAAGTTGCCTTGGTTAATGGTTTCGGTTTAAAACAAG
>JALSLF010000300.1 GCA_026988445.1 Bacteroidales bacterium | reverse complement strand
GGTTATATTCTTTTTTACAAAGGTCGTCCAACCGATTCGCAAATTGAACGTTTAAATGATTTAGAAAACGAAGTATTGCAAAAAGAAAACGATTTAAATAAAATGAAACAAGAAGACTTGTTGAAAATCAATAAATTACTTGAAAAATCGGGAAAGGATATAATAAATGTGATAACAAAAGATGAATATTTTAAAGAGAAATAGTTTTTGAATTATGGAAATGACCGTAGTTTCTAAGCTAAATTAAGAAGCTACGGTTTTTTTATAAATTTCAAAAATACCTAAAAAACAGTTTACTTACTAAAAACATAAAGGAAAAAAACTTATATTTGTTCCGTATTTTAGTTGGCTGTATGAACAAACACATTTTTCTGACACTTCTGATTATTACTATATTTTCTGCAATTAATGCTCAAGATTCAATTGAACGTATTAGTGGCATTGATTCTTTAGAACTTCAGAAAAAAGTTGATTTTTATAATCAACAAGCATGGAAATTAAGAAATAAGAATGTACCCAAAGGTTTAGAATATGTTAATAAAGCCCTTTCGCTTGCCGATAGCTTAAACTATTTGAAAGGACAAGCAGCAGCGCATAACTATAAAGGTGTTTTGTATCGTAATCTGGGTTTTTACAATTTAGCATTGCAAGAATATCAGAAATCTGTTGATATTTCTGAAAAATATTCCATAAAAAAAGAATTAGGCTACGGATATAATAATTTAGGAAATTTGTATTTGTATCAAGAACTGCCTGATTTGGCTATAAATTATTTGGAAAATGTTATAAAAATAGCCGGCGAGATTGATAATAAAGATATGGAGGCTTATGCTTGGCAAAATATCGGGCGATCTTATTTATTATTAAACAAGCCGGACAGTGCCCGCTATTATATAAATAAAGCTATTCAAATAAGGAAAGACTTAAAGCTTTTTGAAAAACTTGGTGTTTCATATAAATATCTTGGCGATACATATCTTATTGAGGGTGATTATGATAAGGCAGAACAAGCCTATTCCATGACTGCAAAATTAAACCCTTTTGAAAATGATATAGACCTATATGCCGATTACAGTTTGCAAAAGGCAAAAATTGCTATTGCTAAAAATCAATTAGATTCTGCTACTATTTGGGCAACAAGAAGCCTTGAAACAGCTAAAAAAGTACATACTTTGTTCCGGATAAAAAATGCATATGAAGTGTTAAGTAAAATTATGTCATTAAAAAAACATTTCAGAAAAGCTTTTTTATACTCACAACAAGCAATAATATACAGAGATTCTCTATATAATGAACAATTAAGCAAACGCATTCAAAGCATTGAGTTCAACAGTGAACAACAAAAAAAGCAAACGGAAATAATGCTTTTAAAAAAAGACTTGCAAATAAAAGATGCCAATAATGAGCGTAACAAATTGCTTTTATTGGGCTTATTAATTTTAATTGCTGTTTTTACCGTGGCTTTTATAGGTTATTATAAAAGTAGAGAAAAAATTAAAAAAGCAAATAAAGCACTTTTGGCAAAGAATAAGGAAATAGTCGAAAAAAATAAACAGTTAAAAGAAAGCAGTTTTGAACTCTCTGTACAGTCACAAAACTTATTGGAGCTTAACAATAAATTGGAAGACCAGAAAAAAACCTTGATAAAGCGACAGAATGAAATTACCGACAGTATTCATTATGCAAGTCGAATTCAGGCAGCTTTAATGCCTCGCGAAGATTTGTTTAAAAATTTTTTTAAAGACTATTTTGTATTTAATAAAGCACGAGATATTGTAAGTGGTGATTTTCTGTGGCTCAAACATCATAAAAATGATATTTATCTGGCTGTTGCTGATTGTACAGGTCATGGTGTTTCCGGTGCGTTTATGAGTGTTTTAGGAATTTCCTTGCTCAATGAGGAAATTCATCATATTATTGACAAAGGCATAAATATTAGTACAGGGCAGATATTAGATAATCTTAGGTTAAGATTAAAAGATGCTTTGCGTCAAAGGTCTATTAACGATAATAAAGACGGCTTGGATATTTCATTAGTAAAAATTAATAAGCAAGAAAAAAAACTACAATTTTCTGCTGCCTACAATAATGCTTATCTATTTGAAAATTCAACTTTAAAAATTCTTGAAGCCGACCGAATGCCAATATCTATCCATTTAAGAGAAAAAAAGTTTAAAACCATTGATATACAGTGGGATGAATCAATAAAACTTTACTTGGCTACCGATGGTTTTCAGGATCAAATTGGCGAAGAAAGCGGGCGGAAATATTTCACAAAGCGTTTTCGTAAACTTTTAGTAAGTATATCAAATTTAAGTTTTCCCGAACAAAAACAGTATCTTGAAAAAGAGTTTAAACAGTGGAAAGGCAATAAAAAACAAATTGACGATATACTTATTGTTGGTGTTGAAGTTTAAGGCTTAAATAGTGTTTGTCTATAAATTCAATGACTTTATAGGCAGTACTCAATAGAAAAGTATTCAAATATCCTCTGATGATAAATTTTTAATAATGTAATCAGCCACAGATTTGCTGCTTAATAAAGAAATATGATCTTCTTTTTCAAATACTTTTCGTTCTACTTTTGTAAAAATATTTGTATTTAACTCATTGCTCACTGCACTTTCACTTCCTACCAAACCATCGCCAAAATAGGTGCTGAATATTTTATTTTTACCTAAAGTACCGGCTATTAAGAAATATTTTACACCCGGCAAAGGTCGAACTTTTATTTTTTCTTGTCTCTTCTTACGCACATCAAGCCAGTCTTCATCTGTTAAATAAGCATAAGCCAAATCTTTAATACCATTGCTTCTGATATCTAAAAACTTACTAATTAGCTCATCTTTTGAAACATCCGCTTTTTTAAACAATTCATTCACAAAATCAGCCGTTTGTGCAAGATACGAACCTTTATTAGGCACTCCTATCAAAAATATTTTTTTTACTAATTGAGTCCATGCTTGCCTTTGAATACCTGCATAATAAGCAGCACTGCGTGTAACAAGCCCGCCCATAGAATGACCAATTAAGTTTATTTCTGAAACTTCTTTTTTATATTTTTTTGAAAAATTTTCTAATAAATTACTTAATGAGCGCCCGTTTTCAGAAATATGTAAACCTGTATTGTATCGAAGATACAATATTGTTGCATCTACATGCTTTTCTAAATAATCACCAATTTTGGGTTTCGATTTATGTGCTCTGTTTTTCCACATATATTCATCGCCGAATAATCCGTGTATTAAAATACAGACTTTTCCATTGTGCTTAGGAAAATCATAGATATTTTGCAGTTCACTAATTTCAATATCCTTATTTTCATATCTAAAAGACATTTTTATGGCACGCGGATCATTGCTTTCGTCCAACAGATGCCCGGCAAAGCCGTTTAGCACAGGTAAAAGTTTATCATTAACTTTGCTTTGAGTGTCTTTTAATAAGTTTTCAGAAAAGTTATTTATACTTTTCATTACATTATCCTTAATGTCCGGAAAATTAAGATGTTCACTTAACCATTCATCCAGATTAAATTTATGTTTTATTTTTGCCGACATTCTTTTTTTTAAATAATCTGTAAAGATACAAAAAGAAAATGGCGTACAAATAACTTGTACACCATTTAACAAACAATCCAACAAAAATCAAAAATAGAATTATTGATTTTCCGGTCTTAATTTACGAACTGCTTGACCGGCTTGCCACATTTCTGAATTATGCAATTCTTCCAATTCTTTTTCAAGTTTTACACGATAGTCCGGCTGGCTGTTTGAATCAATAGAGCGTTGTGCTTCATTTCCGGCAGCTACCTCTTTATACAATTCTTCAAAAACCGGTTTTGTTGCATCACGAAATTTTTTCCACCAGTCCAATGCACCGCGTTGTGCAGTTGTTGAACAGTTAGCATACATCCAGTCCATACCGTTTTCTGCCACTAATGGCATTAGGCTTTGGGTAAGCTCTTCAACGGTTTCGTTGAATGCTTCGGAAGGCGAGTGTCCGTTTGCACGCAAAACATCGTATTGCGCAGCAAAAATACCTTGAATTGCACCCATTAAAGTACCGCGTTCACCGGTAAGGTCGCTATACACTTCACGTTTAAAGGTAGTTTCAAAAAGATAGCCCGAGCCAACTCCAATGCCAAGAGCTACTACACGTTCCCATGCTTTACCGGTAGCATCCTGAAAAATTGCGTAGCTTGAATTTAGACCTCTTCCTTCTAAAAACATTCTACGCAAACTTGTTCCCGACCCTTTCGGTGCAACCAAAATTACATCTACATCTTTGGGTGGAATAATGTTTGTTCTTTCTTTGTAAGTAATTCCAAAGCCATGTGAAAAATACAAGGCTTTTCCTGCGCTTAAATATTTTTTAACGGTAGGCCAAACAGCAATTTGTCCGGCATCTGAAAGCAGATATTGAATAATTGTACCTTTATCCAATGCTTCTTCAATTTCGAACAATGTTTCGCCGGGTACCCAGCCATCAGCTACAGCTTTATCCCATGTTTTCGATTCTTTTCTTTGCCCGATAATTACATTAAAACCGTTATCTTTAAGATTTAATGCTTGTCCGGGACCTTGCACCCCATAGCCGATTACTGCAATAGTTTCATCTTTTAATACTTCTAATGCTTTTTCCAAAGGAAACTCTTCACGAGTTACTACATTTTCTTCAACTCCTCCAAAATTAATTTTTGCCATTTTTAAAATTTAGTTATTGTTATTAATGAA
>JALSLF010000299.1 GCA_026988445.1 Bacteroidales bacterium | reverse complement strand
TGCCAGCTCCTGATGAATTACTTCACTATCGTCATATACAAAGACTTTAAAAACACCAATAATTTTTTCTAATTGTTTTGCAACTTTCTTTACTAATTCTTCGGTCATTTTTATAACAATAGTAAAAGTATAAACATCTTTAATTTTCGATTCTGATGCTGTGAGGCTTCTTATATTAATATGTCTTCTGGTAAAAACAACCGAAATATGATTTAATAAGCCGATATTATTTTCGGTTACTATAATTAATGTATATAATTTTTCGTCCATCTTTTTTAAATTAAGGTTTAAGAATCATTTCTGATACAGCAGCACCAGCCGGTACCATAGGAAATACATTTCCTTCTTTTTCTACTTCAACAACTAATAAATAAGCGGTATCCGAAGCCAACATTTCAGATAATGCACTATCAAGTTCAGTTCTTTCAGTAATTTTTTTTGATTTTAATCCGAAGCCTTCGGCGATTTTTACAAAATCAGGATTATGCATGGTTGTACAGGCATAACGTTTATCAAAAAACAATTGTTGCCATTGGCGTACCATTCCCAAAAAGTTATTATTGAGCAATACTATTTTTACCGGAATTTTATAATGCCACAAAGTAGCCAATTCTTGAATAGTCATCTGAAAGCCGCCATCGCCCACAAATAAAATAACATCACGCTCTTTACTCGCTATACGTGCACCTACCGCTGCAGGTAGTCCAAAACCCATAGTTCCTAATCCTCCTGATGTGATGATACTTTTCGGTTTTAAAAATTTATAATACCTTGCAGCCATCATTTGGTGTTGTCCCACATCGGTTACCACAATCGGGTCTCCTTTGGTTAATTCCGAAACTCTATGAACCACCTCTGCCATTCTTAAAGCTTTTCCTTTGGGGTGAATATTCGGTAGAATAATTTGCTCTTGTTCTGTTTTATCTAAATTTTTAAATTCGTTCAGCCAGTCTTCAAAATTATTTTTTTGTACTAATGTACTTAATTTCTCTAATGCTTTTTTAGCATCAGAAACAACAGCTACTTCTGTTTTAATGTTTTTGTCAATTTCAGATGCATCAATATCAATGTGAATTACTTTAGCTTTTATCGCATATTTATTTGTATCACCGGTAACACGGTCGTCAAAGCGCATACCAATAGCAATAATTAAATCGGCTTCATTGGTTTTAATATTCGGAGCATAATTACCGTGCATCCCCAACATACCTACAAAAAGTGGGTGTTTGCTTGGAAAAGCCGTTAATCCGAAAAGAGTTGCAGCCACAGGAATACCGGTTTTATTTACAAAAGTTTCCAACTCTTTTTCCGCACCGGATATGGTAATGCCTTGTCCTGCAAGTATTAAAGGCTTTTTAGCATTATTAATCAGGTTGGCAGCTTCTCTGATTTTTACCATATCTATTTTCGGATAAGGATAGTATCCGGGAATTCGCTCTACCTTTTTATATGTAAAATCCTTGGTGTTAGATAATAGTGCATCTTTGGTAATATCCAACAAAACAGGACCCGGTCTTCCCGAACAGGCAATATAAAAAGCTTTTGCAAATACTTCGGGTATTTCTTCTGCTTTTGTAATTTGATAGTTCCATTTTGTTACGGGCATTGAAATACCAATCATATCCGTTTCTTGAAATGCATCAAAACCCAGTAGGTTTGAAGTAACCTGTCCTGTTATGCACACCAGGGGGGTAGAATCTATTTTTGCATTGGATAAACCGGTTACCAAATTTGTTGCACCCGGACCCGAAGTTGCAAAAACCACACCCGGTTTTCCGGATATTTTAGCAAATGCTTCTGCTGCATGGATTGCTCCTTGTTCATGCCGTGTAAGTATATGCTCAATTTTTTTTCCGTTTTGATACAATGAATCATATACAGGCATAATAGCACCTCCCGGATATCCGAAAACCAAGTCAACGCCCTCTGCCATCAAAGAGCGGATAACAGCATCTGAACCACTTATATTTTTTTGTTTGGGTTCGGCTGTTTTTTCTTTAGTTGTTTGCGTTAATGTTGCCATAAGCAAAATTTTAAATAAATAATTTAGTTGTGTTAATGTTTTACCTAAAAATATAATATTGAATGTTTTGATTATTAATTTGTTGCGGAATTAACAATCGATAATTCAAATTATCCTAATCAATGAGTCGCACAGCACCTTTATCGGCAGATGAAACCGTTAAGGCATACGCTTTAAGCGATTTTGAAACTCGCCTGTTTCTTCCTGTCGGCTTAAAAGCTTCTTTTCCTTTGCTAAGTTCCTCTTGCTTTCTTTTTTGCATTTCTTCATCGGAAATCAGTACATTAATTTTGCGTTCAGGAATATTTATTTCAATTTCATCTCCTTCTTTTACCAGAGCTATTTCACCGCCTGCTGCAGCTTCGGGCGAAACATGCCCGATTGATAAACCGGAAGTACCACCCGAAAATCGTCCGTCGGTAATTAAAGCACATTCTTTACCTAAGCCTTTTGATTTTAAATAAGCTGTTGGATAGAGCATTTCCTGCATGCCGGGACCTCCTTTGGGACCTTCGTAACGAATAAGCACCACATCTCCGGCAACTATTTTATCATTTAAAATAGCATTGACTGCCGCATCTTGCGAATGAAAAATACGTGCCCTACCTTTAAATTCCCATATTGATTTATCTACTCCGGCAGTTTTAACAATACATCCGCCTTTGGCAATATTTCCAAACAAAACAGCCAAGCCTCCATCTTTACTGTATGCATTTTCAATATTTCGAATACAGCCGTTTGCTCGATCCAAATCTAATGTTTTTTCAATGGTTTCTTGCGAAGCAAGTTTTAAATTTCTACCCGTATGTGCAGCTCCGCTTTTGGCATTTTCAAAAGCATCATTATTTGCAGTACTTCTTGTAATGTCGTAATTATCTATTGCCTTTTTAAGTGAGGGGAAATCTACCCTGAAAACATCGGTATTTAATAAATTTCCGCGTTCAAGTTCTCCTAGAATTGATAAAATCCCACCTGCTTTATTCACATCTTCCATGTGGTAATGTGAGCTTGGTGCTACTTTACAAATATTCGGTATTTTACGCGAAAGTTCATCAATATCCTTCATGGTAAAATCAACTTCGGCTTCGTTGGCAACGGCAAGCAGATGCAATACCGTGTTTGTACTTCCTCCCATAGCAATATCTAAGGTCATGGCATTCATAAATGCTTGTTTTGTTGCAATGCTTCTCGGCAGTACGGTATCATCACCTTTATAATAATGTCTTTCGGTAATTTCAACCAATTGTTTTGTTGCTTTTTCAAATAATTTTAAGCGATTTTTATGAGTAGCAACAATGGTACCGTTTCCCGGCAGTGATAAACCAAGCGCTTCGGTAAGTGAGTTCATTGAATTTGCCGTAAACATACCGGAGCAGGAGCCACAAGTTGGGCAAGCATTTTGTTCAACATCAGCAATTTCAGCATCAGAATAAGAATCATCTACCGCCATAACCATTGCATCGACTAAATCAATTTTTTGCTCACCAAAATTACCGGCTTCCATGGGTCCACCCGATACAAAAATGGTGGGAATATTCAAACGCATAGCTGCCATTAACATTCCGGGAGTGATTTTATCGCAATTGCTAATACATATTAATGCATCAGCTTTATGCGAATTACACATATACTCAACACTATCGGCAATAATTTCGCGCGAAGGCAAGGAATAAAGCATTCCGTCGTGCCCCATAGCAATACCGTCGTCAATGGCGATGGTATTAAATTCAGCGGCAAAATATCCGCTTTTTTCAATAATTGATTTAATGTATTGCCCTACTTGATGCAGATGTGCATGTCCGGGTACAAATTGTGTGAAGGAGTTGGCAATTGCAAAAATGGGTTTTCCAAATTGACTGTCTTTCACGCCATTGGCACGCCACAGGCTTCTTGCACCGGCCATACGTCTCCCCTTTGTGCTTTCATCGCTACGTAATGGATTGTTCATTTTTTTAGTTGTTGCGTTGTTAATAAAAAGTTTTATCCACTTTATACAAAAAAACGCCATTCTCGGGAGAATGGCGCTTAATTATATTATATATTTTATCACATCATTCTCCCTGTTTGCATTTTTTGTAAAATGCTAATCGCGAAGAGAATGACTATGACTTGAAATTTTTGCATATATTTGCATAATTTTGACAGGGTAAAAATAGGAGATATATTTTTAAAAATACAAGAATTTTATTAAAAAAAATTAATATTTTTACTAACTTATTGAAAATGAGTAGCGTTTTATTTGTTTTTTATTAAATGATAAATAATAAATTTACACTTTTAAGCGTTTTATTCTGTCAAAATTATAGATAAATAAGTTATTTTGTGCATTTTTGGAAATAACACAAATTTATAATTGTTCAATTTAGGTTTAAAAAAGAATATCATTTTTATGTCGAAGAAAAGCTTACAAGTATTATTTTTTATTATCATAAGTATTGTCATTTTTAGTTTTTTTTATTTTGATTTACACAATTTATTGCGAATAGAACATATTGAAACCGTAAAAGAATATTTTTTAAATCTTGGAGCTATTGCTCCGGTTTACATGGTACTTATTTATATACTTTTTAATTTGGCTGCTATTCCACGTGTATTTTTTACCATATTTTCGGGTTATATTTTTGGCTTTTTTTATGGCTTTTTATTTGCTTGGCTGGCTACCATTGCCGGTTTAATTGTTACTTTTATCAGTATTCGATATTTGTTTAAGGATAAATTTGTAGAAAAATTCGGAGATAAAGCCCTTGTTGAGAAATTAAACAATTTGATTGAAAAGCGCGGACTTTTAATGGTTATTTTTTTACGCGCAATATATATTGTTCCTTCATCGGTATTGAATTATTCATTTGGTTTTACCAAGATAAAAACGGTAACTTATCTAATCGGTTCGGCAATAGGTTTTATTCCGGTTGTTTTAATTAATGTTTATCTTGGATATGAAATTAATCAAAAGCTTAATTCATCACATCCTTTTGATTATACACAATTGATTTTGCCGGTAATTATCGCAATCTTTGTATTGTTTTTAATCAAATATCTCCTTAAAAAGTTTAAACTGAACGGATTGCTAAAAAGCTTGTAGGTCATGCAGTTTTTTATATGCACCGTCTTTTTTTAGGAGTTCTTCATGATTTCCGCGTTCTAAAATGCGCCCTTCGTACATTACACAAATCTCATCGGCATATTTTATGGTCGATAAGCGATGTGCAATTACTATTGAAGTACGGTTTTTCATTAGTTTGGTTAAAGCATCTTGTACTAGTCGTTCCGATTCGGTATCTAGAGCTGATGTAGCTTCATCAAGAATCAGGATAGGCGGGTTTTTTAAAACAGCTCTTGCAATACTTAATCTTTGGCGTTGTCCGCCGGATAGTTTACTGCCTCTGTCGCCAATGTTTGTTTGGTAGCCATCGGGAGTTTCCATAATGAAATCATGAGCATTTGCCACTTTTGCGGCTGCTTCTACTTCTTCCTTGCTAACATTATCCATACCAAAAGCAATATTGTTGAAAATGGTATCGTTAAACAAAATTGGTTCTTGGTTTACATAACCCATTAATGCGCGTAAATCTTTTAGCTTTAAATCTTTTATGGATGTTCCGTCAATTTTAATTGCTCCTTGTTCAATATCATAAAATCGCGGTAGCAAATCAACAAGCGTGGATTTTCCGGAACCAGATTGACCCACAAGAGCTATTGTTTTCCCTTTTTGAACATTTATATTAATATTTCTCAGAACTTCGGCTTCGGCATATTTAAAACTTACGTTCTCATATACAATTTCGTTCTTAAATTCTTTAATAGGTAGTGCATCAGGCTTTTCGGTAATAGCAATCTCTGTTTTTAATACATCGCTGATGCGATTCATTGCAGCTAATCCCTTTTGAACACGGTAATATCCGGTAGTAACTTTCTTTGCAGGACTTATTATTTGTGAAAAAATACCAATATAACCAATAAACATTTCCGGCGACATGCTATTTTCTTCACCTAAAACCATTTTACCTCCATAGTATAATACTATTACTAATGTGGCAACTCCCAGAAACTCACTCAGAGGTGAAGCCAAATAATCTCTTCGATATACACCATTCATGACTTTGGTGTAGATATCGTTCTCGCGAATAAATTTTTGTTCAACTTTTTTTTCTGCATTAAATGCCTTTATTATTCGCAGTCCACCAATAGCTTCCTCCATATAACTTAGTAGATTGCCCATTCGTTTACGTGCTTCGGCAGAAGAGCGCCGAAGTGTTTTACCAATTTTACCAATAATATATCCACTTATTGGCAATAGTATAAGTACAAACAAGGTTAATTGAGGGCTCATAAAAATTAAAGAGCCAAAAAATATTAGAATTAAAATAGGATCACGAAATAACATTTCTATAGAAGCTAATGCTGAGTATTCAAACTCCTGAGCATCTGTAGTCATCCTGGAAATGATATCACCTTTACGTTCTTGACTGAAAAATCCAAGATGTAGATTTAATATCTTTTTGTAAATTTTGTTACGAATATCTTTTACAATACCATTACGCAAGGGCGACATAAAAAAATTAGCCAAATAAGTAAATAAGTTTTTAAGTAATACACTTGCCAAAATAAAGATACTAATCGTTAATAAAGCCTTAACCTCACCATCTTTTATAATTATTTGACTTAAATAATAATTAAAGCTATCCAATAATACTTTTGAATCAAATGCAAATTCCGGTTTTTGAAGTACTAATTTTTCAGGACTAAACAAAATACGCAAAAAAGGCATTAATAATGTGAGTGAAAACAATGAAAATATGGAACCGAATATATTAAAAACAATATTCAGTATTGCATTTAACTTGTATGGTTTTATATACGGTATAACAATTTTAATAAATTCTCTCATATATCTTATATATTTTTTATCTTTACTCGCTTAAATAAAACGCCAAAAATAGTGATATTAATTTAATTGTTGTGCATATTATAAAAAAAAAACAAAGCATTTGAAGATAATAGGAGAAGTATAAAATATTATGTAAAAAAATATATACTTGCCAATGCGGGTAAACTTAAAAATAAAAAAGTGATTGATTTTCCTGCCGGAAATGGAGTTACTTCAAAATTGCTTAAAAATATTGGAGCAGTTCCGTTAGCTTTAGATTTGTTTCCTGAATATTTTGAGATAGAGGATATAAACTGTATCAGAGCAAACATAATGAAAGGTTTACCGCTGGATAACAAATCTGCTGACGCATTTATTTGTCAAGAAGGTATTGAACATTTTAGCGACCAATTTACAGCATTAAAGGAGTTTAATAGAGTGTTGGAGAAAAATGCAACTTTATTAATTACGACTCCTAATTATTCAAATATCCGTTCAAAATTGAGCTATTTTTTATCAGAGAGTGAACGGTATAATACACTGATGCCCCCAAACGAACTGGACAGTATTTGGATGAGTAAACAAGAAATTACAAGTGATATTTATTTTGGACACATTTTTCTTATTGGAATTCAAAAATTAAGAGTTTTAGCAAAATTGGCAGGTTTTAGAATAAAAAAAGTACATTCTAGCATGATTAATACAAACTCATTAATTTTATTTCCATTTTTTTATCCATTTATTTTCTTTTCAAACTGGATAACCTATAAAAAAAATCTAAAAAAAAATACGGACTATGATATGGAAACAAAACAAAAAGTTTATAAAGAAATTTTTAAATTAGCAATTAGTCCTAAAATTTTGACAGCGGGTAGTTTAATTGTTGAATTTGAGAAAGAAGTTGACTATGAAGATGTAAGTAAAAATTTAAAAAGCAAACATAAAAATTTTGGATTAACTTAGTATTCCTATTTCAATATCATTAAAAAGCATTTATTTGTATATTTGTAAACGATACAAAATATTAAAGCAAAAATAATTAAATTATAAATCTCGTGAAAATAGCATTCGAATTTCTATTTTATTTCAGTATAATTGTTGTGGTTTATCTCATAATCCGAATTATTTTCGGTTTGGGACAAAAAACCGTTTCGGTAAAAAAAATCAATAAACTGTTTAAAAAAATTGATGAAAAGTATGAACATTTTTTAGAAAAAAAAGTTAAAAATGTCTTTTTGGATAAAGAAAACTATAAAACGGAAATTAATAAATTGGCAGATTTATGCTTAACTGTATTAAAGCCTGAAATTGACGGTGTTTATGCTTTGGTAAGGTTAAAGGCAAGACCGGACAGTGGCATAAATTTCTCATCAAAATACTTTGCCGGCGTAATTGCCTTAACCGAAGCTTTAATGTTGCGCGATACAAAAAAATATAAATTAACGCAAAAAGACTTTAATGATTTTATTCAATCATTTAAAACGAATATTGTTTCTGATATTACCGAAAGAGTATATATTAATGAGTTAGATGATTAAACCTAAATTGAACGATTATCTATTTTAAAAGACTGGTGTTTATTGAAGTAGATAATCGCTCAATTTAGGTTTTATATAAATCAATCGATTTTAATTTTAGGATTATTCTTTTTGGCATATTCATTCACTGCTTTCCAATCTTCTGCATAATATTCTTTTACGGCTTTTAACTCATTTGGCTCAATAAGAGGCTTGCTGCTGAACCATGATTCCGGTAAAATTTTAGCAACATACAAAGTTGAATACCTGATTAAATTTGTGTAAAAACGTTTAAATTGATATAAAAAGGGATACTTTACATTGTCTTTTCGTGTACTGATAATTTTTGAAACTGCTTTTAAAGCTTTCAACTGCTTTTCGCTGTATGATTTATGTTTACTTTTTAGATTTACCTTTTTCTTATCGTATTTAACGCCCATTATTGAAGCAATATAATCAAAAAAAGCCATGGGGTCTTTTCTTAAATCATCATAAAATAATACTACCGGCTTTTTGGTAAAATATTTTTCAACAGTATTAATATAATTTGAAAAATCTAAATCTTTTTTAGTAAACATTCCTTTATCGTTCTTTAAATCAAAAAAATCGGTAAAAGGAATAATATGTCCGTTCTTAAAAAAACGCCTGTATTGCGATGCTATCCAACTATCTTGTCTTCGGAATACAATAAATACCTGTATGTCGGGATATTGAGCTGCAAATCTTTTTAATTCACTTTTAAACTGCTGGTCAAATTCCCTGGAAATGAGTATAATCTTTTTATTGGTTTCAGAAAGAATATCAAAAACCTTGTTATACCGATACATTCTATGAATGTATTCTACATTTTCAAAAAGAGGGAAGACCCTTTCCTGTAAATAAGTACTGGCTGTTTTGCTTAAGCCTACATGAAAATATATTTGTTTATCCGATGCTTGCTTCATTATAATTCAATAAAAACTGTAATTAAAACAGCTGCAAAGGTATTGATTTCCGATTGATTCACCAAAGAGATTTTTGATACGAAAAACCTTTATTTTAGGTACTACTGCAAATTTCGTGGGTTATGAGCTATATTATTTTGTTTGATTAACAGGCTGGATGTTAGATGCCGGATGTTGGAAGTAAACAAACTTCGGACATCTGACTTCAAACACCCAACACAAATAGTGCTATAAAAACACATTATTAAAATTCATTTTTTACTGTTTCCACTAAATTCGCCGTAATACCTTATTTTATAACTTCAGCAAAACGCTCACAAAGATGTTCAATATCATCGAGTCTTGCCAAACGGTTTAACCACATTTTCGGAATATCATCAAAACCAAATACCAAACCGGCTAAACCGCCTGCTATGGCAGCTGTAGTATCGGTATCGCTTCCAAGGTTTACGGCTTTTAATACCGTTTCTTTATAAGAATTAGCGTTCAATAAACACCATAGGCTTGCTTCCAAACTATGCATTACGTAACCAGATGATTCAATTTTGTCTTCCTTTGTTTTGTGAATATTTCCCGATAATATCAATTGAAAATGAGTTTTTTCTATTTCACATTCGTTATGTTTTTTAATAAATTCCGTGAACTTATTGTTGGCTGATTGGTATGCCGAAAATTTATCTGCTCCCTGAATTAAACCAATAGCAAACTCAATATAATAAAAACAAGCCAGTGCAGCGCGAATATGTCCATGTGTGATTGACGAAACTTCATTAATCAAAGGAAATCGTTCTTCTGCCGGTTTATTTAAACTATAAAAAGCCATGGGCAAAATGCGCATCAAGGAGCCGTTTCCGTTTGAATTTTCATTTTTACTTCCCGAACTAAACGGATTTTTTGAAGCTTTGTAGCGGTAAAGGCTCTCGGAAGTAGTAATCCCTATATCAAAACGTTCGTCATGTGCAGTCCAATAGGCGTTTTCCATCCAATTTAAAAACAAATCAGCAATACGGTGTAAATCATATCCGTTTAGCAAAGCTTGCATGGTACAAAAAGTCATCGAACTATCGTCAGACCATGTTCCGGGTGGCTGATTATAGGT
>JALSLF010000298.1 GCA_026988445.1 Bacteroidales bacterium | reverse complement strand
TCATTACATAATACCAAAAAATATCCCAAAGACTATCGCCGGGTTGTGCTTTTTTAAGGTATTTAAAATCATTACTATTTCTAAATTCATTAATTTTTTCTTGCGGAACTTTTTCAACAACAACAGGCTCTTTACTATATTTAACGGTTTGCCCCGATAAATAATTTATTTGAACAAACTGCAGTAGTAAAAAAAGCAGTAACAGACGGTAATTTATTTGAAAAGAGCTATTCTTCATTTATCTGATTAATCTCATTCATTAATTCAGGATTATCCTTTTGCTCTACTAAACTGTAATAATGAAAACTAATGGTAATATAAATTATGGAATAAAAAAGTGTGGCAATAAAGGTTCCGGCAGCCGAAATAATTAAAAACAGGCTTGAAACACCTTCAAAACTACCTTTTGCAGCACTCATACCTATGAAAAAAGTATATATTATTTGCGGAAGTAAAAATATACTGCCTGAAAATGAAGCGATAAAATAAATAATTAAAATTACTCCCAAGGTAAACCACCAATTATCTTTTACCAAATACATACTGCGCCGCATAGCATCGCCAAAGCTCAAATTTTCAGCCATTTTTGCGTAAACCGTAAATATAAGCGCTATTGCAATATAAATACCCGGAATTATAAAAAGCACAAAACCAAAGCCGATAATAAAGCCTATGGCAATAGTTATAAAAAATACAGGAATAAAATAATATCCCACAGTTCGCCAAACATCCTCAGGACTGAAATTATCTTTACCGCGTTCTACATAAAGTTTTATATAGCTGTAAATCACTAAAGTTAAAACCACATTGCTTATGGCTGCCGAAAGTGCATACAAAAGATATTTAGTACCAAACATTGCTTTAAAGCCCCACAAAGGGTCGTTTATTTCTTTTGGGTCTCCAATATTTGAATAAATACTGCTTTGATACATGGCTGCCAAAAATGCCGTTATTAAAATAAATGGTCCGGCATAAGTAATCAAAGACTTGGTCAATGGTTTAAACTCTTGACGGATGAATTCAAAAGTATCTGATATTAAAGCATTAAAATCACGTTCTTGTCTGAAATTTATCATAATTTATTATTTTACGGTTTGTTATGTTTATCACTTAGTATTTTTTGGCTAAGTTTTTTCGGATATAAAAAGAAATACCAAACAATAAAAGCCAAAGAGCCGATAATTATTGTCGCTCTTAAAAAATAAGGAGCACCGGTATATCGTGTAATAAAACCTTCAAGAAAACCGGCTACAATAAAAACAGGAACAATTCCAATGATTATTTTTATACCGGTTCGGGCACCTTGTTTGAACGATTGCAGACGCTTGTAGCTACCCGGATTTAAAAAAGAAACACCAAGTATGATACCGGCAGCTCCGGCAACTGTAATGGCAAAAATTTCCAGAGTACCATGTATCCATATCGTCATAATCGATTCTAAAAAAACACCATGAGCATAAAAATAATACTGAAAACTACCGAGCATAATTCCATTAAACATCAACACATTAAGAGTGCCTAAAATAAAAAATAAGCCAAAAACAAAAGCCCTAAAGGCTACACCAATATTATTAAAAGTAATTGCCAAAAACATATCCATTTGATTGGCTTGTTTATAAACAGCCATAGGGTCGCCTTTTTCAATATTTGCATCGGTCATGTCCACATAGTCATCGCCGAGTATGCTACGAACAAAATCAGGGTCGTTTGCAGCCGAATATGCTCCAATCAATACAAAAAATAAAAATACAGCAAGCGAGAAGTACAAATAAGCACGTATTTCGTACAACAGAAGCGGTAAATCAGTTTTCCAAAAATTAACAATTCTATTTCCTGTTTCTTTCTTGTTTTGATAAATCTTGTAGTGCATTTTTCCTGCCAATTGATTCAAGTATCTTTCCGTTTCCGTATTTGGATAAAATGTACGACAATAAGATAAATCATCGGTTATTTGAATAAACATAGCAGCCAACTCATCGGGAGGCATTTGGCTTTTTCGATTTGAAATTTTTTCAAATTCTTTCCAACGCGCCATGTTTTTATTAATAAAAACAAGTTCTTGCATAAATAGTTCAAAACAGTTTTGTACAACCTTAAATCCGCAACTATCTTCTACTGCAAAGCCATACTGCACGTCATTATTGGGAATGCTCGTTTTTCGATACTCACCGTAACTAATGCTACGTTTGCGTGTCTCAAAACTGCGCTACACCAATAC
>JALSLF010000297.1 GCA_026988445.1 Bacteroidales bacterium | reverse complement strand
GCGTATTTTATCTGTTTTTCCACTAATCACTATTTGCTCTACTTGACTAATCCCCAAATTAGCATATAAAGGGAATTCTTCCCCTATTAAATCACGAACATTAAAATCTTCAAAACACTCATCACTATCTAATAAGCACCGGCAAGAGCCCAATCCCATACCCAAACCAAAGTTTCTTGCAACTTTTGCCAAATTACGATTAATTTGCCCTGCTTTTCCGGTACCACCGGTAATACTCGAAATCCAAATTGGAGCTTTCAGCTTTTTACCGAGAAAATTCACAGGACTTAAATCAGTTGGATGCCCACTTAATAAGGGTTCATAATAAAAACGGGTATCCAACTCATTTTTATTGGATTGCGAACTAAATGCTAAATTTATATGTTCCTCTTTTCGTTTTTCCATTCAAATAAAATTTATAGCTAAAAAAACATTCAAAGATAAACATGATACCAAGAATGAACTATTTTTTTTATCGTTTTAACAAAACAAAGCATTTATTTCGCTGAATTTCAACATATTTTTAAGATAAATAAAATTTGTCATACATATAATATGGCTATATGTATTCAACTATTTAATTTTTTATATATATTTGAGCACTAAATATGAATGATTATGCGTGAAAGTTTAGAGGTTTTAGACACAATAAGATTGAATTTTAACCCCGAAGGCTTAATGTTGCTTAATATTTCATTAGCTTTTATAATGTTTGGTGTAGCATTGGGTTTAAGAGTTGAAAATTTTAAAAGAGTTGTAAAAAATCCAAAATCAACAGTAGTTGGTGTAATGGCGCAGTTTGTAATTATGCCTGCTTTAACTTTTTTATTGATTTTATTAATACGTCCCAGTGCAAGTGTAGCTATGGGTATGATTTTAGTAGCCGCTTGCCCGGGTGGAAATGTTTCTAACTTTATAACTTCTTTGGCAAAAGGCAATGTTGAACTATCGGTTAGTTTAACAGGTATTGCGGATTTATCGGCTATTGTAATGACTCCTTTTAATTTTGCTCTTTGGGCAAGTTTATATAATCTTACATCAGATAAGGTTATTCCGATACAAATTGACCTTTTTGAAATGTTTAAAACGATGTTGCTTTTATTAGCACTTCCGGTTACGGTAGGTATGCTATTTGCCTATTATTTCCCAAAAATAACTCAAAAAATATTTAACCCTATAAAAATTACTTCCATATTAATCTTTATCGGATACATTGCAGCTGCATTAGGTTTAAATTTTGATCATTTCTTAAATTACATCTATCTGGTTGTTTGGATTGTACTAATACATAATACATTAGCTTTTGGAACAGGTTATTTAATGGCAAGAGCTTTTAAACTGCCCGATAAAGATGTCCGCACATTAACCATTGAAACAGGCATACAAAATTCAGGTCTTGGCTTGGTACTGATTTTTAACCCTAATCTTTTTAACGGACTTGGAGGTATGGCTTTTATTGCTGCATGGTGGGGAGTTTGGCATATTATTGCCGGATTAACTCTTGGTTTTTTATGGAAAGGAAAACAAGTAAAATCCTTAGCTTAAAAATACAATTTTCAAAGAGATGGGTACATTTTTGTAATTTCTTTATTTTTCAACACAAAATTATAAATTCTTTTTAACACGGTATGGATTTTAGTAAAATTGAGAAGTGGTCGTGGGGCTATCAGTTACTGCGCTATTATGTAAAGTTTGCACATAATGTATTTTTTTACAAAAAAGTTTGTGTTACGGGTTGGGAAAATATTCCCAAAGATAAACCGGTATTTTTTGCACCTAATCATCAAAATGCACTTATGGATGCATTAATTGTTCTTTTTTCGGTAAAAAAACAACCTGTTTTTATAGCGCGCTCTGATATTTTCAAAAACCCGGTTATCGCCAAAATTCTAATCTTTTTTAAGATATTACCAGCCTATCGCATTCGTGACGGAAAAGAAAATTTAAAAAAGAACAAAGAGCTTTTTAACACTTCCATTCGTATTTTAGAAAGTCATGCTTACCTAACTTTATTTCCTGAAACTACACATATTGATAAAAAAAGGTTACGAATACTTAAAAAAGGCATTCAACGTATTGTTTTTCAAACCGAAGAAGCAAATGATTTTCGTTTAGATATTCAAATTGTACCCGTTGGCATTTACTATTCCAATTATTGGAATTTTCGCAGTACGATTCAAATAAACTTTGGCAAAGCAATTCCCGTATCGCAATTTAAAGAATTGTATAAAGAAAACCCTCAAA
>JALSLF010000296.1 GCA_026988445.1 Bacteroidales bacterium | reverse complement strand
TATCCCAAAGACATTGAAATTAATGATATGAGAGACTGATATTAGATAATTGGTGTATTGGTTTATTAGTATATTGGTATATTCGTTAATTATACATCACACAATTACCAATTTACTAATATACCAATTTATCAATATACTAATATACCAATATTTCAAAACCCGGCTAAATCCATCATAACTGTAGGGATTAGCAACAAAAAGGCTATTACAATAAGGTATAGTAAAAACGGAAACATCCATTTAAACCATTTTTCGTAAGGAATACGCGCTACACTTAAAACTCCCATCAGTACACCAGATGTAGGAGTAATCATGTTGGTAAAACCATCACCAAACTGAAAAGCCATAACTGCGGCTTGGCGCGGGATACCCATTAAATCGGATAAAGGCGCCATAATGGGCATGGTTAAAGCTGCCTGCCCTGAACCGGAAGGAATGAAAAGGTTTAATATAGTTTGAAAAACATACATAAACGATATAGAAGCAATTTTACCCATATTGTTAAATGAGTTCGATGCCGTATATAATATCGTATCAATTATTTTTCCATCATTTAAAATTTCAATTATTCCACCGGCTAAACCAACAATAAGTGCTGCCGATGCAATATCTTTCACTCCTTCAAGAAAATGTGCAACTAGGGTATTTGCACTATAACCCATGGCAATTCCCGAAAATATTCCCAGTGCCATAAAAAGCGATGCAATTTCCAACATATACCACCCGTAGCCCATTACACCGGTAATTAGAAACAAAATTGTAAAAACAAAAAGATGAAGCACAAAATAATGTGCTGATTTTCGGAGTGTAATAAATGAACCGACAAAAAATAAAATACTTAAAAAAGGAATTACCGGAAGTTTTATTAAATCATTACCTACGGTAAAACTTGTAAATGTATTTACAAAAGAATGATAGACTAAAAATGCACCTATAATAAAAAACACAACAATTGATGCTTTTGTTTTCTTTGTTTCTATATTATTTTCCGTTGTACTTTCCTTTTCGCGCCAATATATATCGTCAGAATAAACAGGGGATATTTCAGGACGATTTTTAATTTTTTTTGCATAAATCAAAATATAAGAAATACCAAATACATTAATTACCAACCACGAAAACATTCTATATCCTAAGCCCGAAAACAGTGGTAAACCGGCAATACCCTGAGCAATACCAATAGTAAACGGATTTAGTATAGCACCTGCAAAACCCATTGCTGCTGCTACAAAAACCAAGGCAACACCGGTAATTGAATCATAACCCATACTTATAGCTAAAGGCACCATAATCAAAACAAAAGGTATGGTTTCTTCACTCATACCAAAAACAGCCCCGAAAACACTAAAGGTAAGCATAATTATGCTTAGTATCAGATTATCAACACCAATAAAGTGTAAAAAACGAATTTTTTCTAAATTTCCGGTAAGTTTTAAAACTGCAAAAATACCTGCATCAATAGCCTTGCTTTTCCCGACAATCATAAAAGCACCGCCAACCATAAAAATAAATACAATAATATCTGCTTTATCCACAAAACCTTCAAAAAAAGCAGCAAAAACTTGCCAACTTTGCGGATTTCGCTCTACGGGATGATACGAACCGGGAACAATTACTTCTTTTTTCGTTCCGTTTATATCTTTTATTTGTTTATCAAACGCGCCGCCCGGGATAATCCATGTCAGAATTGCCGCAAATAGTATTATATAAAATATTAAAGCAAAAGTATGAGGAATCTTTTTAATCATAAAAATATATTTATATGCTCTTAAGGTACCTTGCCACAGCTTTCCAAAGCCGTTATATTATTACCTGATAAAAGCGAACAGTATAAAAAAA
Organism: Bacteroidales bacterium; assembly: GCA_026988445.1. GTDB lineage: Bacteria > Bacteroidota > Bacteroidia > Bacteroidales > NBLH01 > NBLH01. The sequence continues at coordinate 403 of JALSLF010000296.1, read as the reverse complement.
CGTTTTACGCACTAAAATTTTGCTGTGTAAATCTATATATATAATTTTAAACCGAAAAATAATTTGATATTCAAGTGAGATGAAGATATTAATAAAAAATATAAAAAAGCTGGTACAAACCGAAACAAAAATAAGATTAAAGGTATCCGGCAGAGATATGGCAAAAATCAATAGTATAGATGATGCCTGGTTACTGCTTGATGAAGATAAAATTACCGGTTTCGGAAAAATGCAAGAACTGAACATTGAGGCTTTATCTTTAGATAAAAGCGATAAAATAATCGATGCAAGCGGTAAAATGGTTTTTCCCTCTTTTGTTGATTCGCACACACATTTAGTTTATGCCGGCAGTCGCGAAATTGAATATATTGATAAAATAAAAGGCTTATCTTACGAAGAGATT
>JALSLF010000295.1 GCA_026988445.1 Bacteroidales bacterium | reverse complement strand
AATTTCGTAGCCGATATTAATTAATTCATCTTTTTCAATAAATAAATCTACTTCGTAACGAAAATTAATAAAAGCATTGTTTGTTGTAAAATGTATTTTTCCTGCATCAAAATCAAAATCATCAAAGCCGGAACTATGAATAAATCCTGCCAAGGAATTAATGGCATCGTTAATTTCCACATTTTCCGTGTCGGGAACAATTATTTTGCTTTTATATGAATAGGGTAGAGGCATGGGTTAATCTTGACTAATTTGTTTTCCACTCATATTCGTCATCATCATTTATGATTACACCAATCTCCACTTCGTCAACAATGCCGTATTCTACATTTAATACCAGCCAATTGTCTTCGTTCGTATAGGTTTCAAAACTATCGTAATCTTCATACTTAAAATCTTCAATACCTTTACTTTCAAAAAAATCAAGGACAGTATCAATATCTTTTCCGATAATTTTTGATTCTAAGATTTCAATTTCTTCATTTGAAGTTTGGATATAGGCTAAACGAAAACCGGCTTCTTTATAAAATGTTAAAGTAAGTTTTTGTTTATTGTATTGATATTTTTTATTTTCTTCTTCGTCTTCATAAATTTTATCCGGTTTTCCTATATTTTTTTCTACAAAATTTATAGAACTTCCAAACAAAATATTATCTGCACCTTCTTTTAGTTTTAAATTCATTTTTTGTACTTTTATCGTTATAATTTCTCAATTTATCTAAAATTTTTTCTAATATTTTTACAAAGATAAACTTTTCTTATAGACAAATATAAACCGAATGGAACTTTTAAATCAAGCAGAAGATTATATAAAAGAACTATATGCAACACACCCTCATGAATTATTACTTTTTCATAATCTGAATTATACGAATAAGGTAGTAAAATGCGCACGGGAAATCGCCGTAAAAGAAAATTTTTCAGCGGAAGATTTGCATATGACAATACTTGCATCATGGTTTTTAAATATTGGCTATTTATTTGATTTTGTTGGGCATATAAAGCAAAGTTTGAAAACTACAAATAAGTTTCTTACAGAGATAAATTACCCTGAAAATAAAAAAGAATTTATTTTAAATGCCATTGAAAATGTTTTAAAAAATTACAAACCGGATAATGAAATTCAAAAAGTACTGTCAGATGCTAATAATGCCATTTTTGCATCCGAAGAGTTTGTTTTATGGGTAAAATATCACCGCCAGGAGCGTAACTATTTTGTAAAACCAAAAATTACAAAGCGTAATTTTTGGCAAAATATTAACAATTTACTTAATGAGCATGAATTTTATACCCGATCGGCAAAAGAGATGTTTCAGAAAGGTAAAAATGAAAACATTGAAAAAATCAAACTGTTTCTTTCAGAACAACTCAATGAAGAACTACCGAAAAACAACCAAATGATTATTCATGAGTTGCAAGCTGAAATTGAAAAGATTAATCAAAAAGTTGAAAAGCGTATAACTTCGGCTCGCGGTTACGACAGCCTTTATAGAATAACTGCGCGTAATCAAATAAATTTAAGCGGTATTGCCGATAATAAAGCACATATACTTATTACTTTAAATACCCTGATTATTTCAGCGGTAATAACTTTTGTTTATTCACAAATTTCTGATGTACAATATATTGAAATTCCGGTTTTATTAACCGTTGTTTCCAGTTTGTTTGCTATCGGATTTGCGGTAATTGCTACACGCCCTCATATTTTACCCGGACAGTTTAAAATGAAAGATTTTTATGAGAAAAAAACAAATCTGATTTTTTATGGTAATTTTTATAATATGAATTATGATGAATATGATCGTGCAGTGCGAGATATGCTAAAAGACCAAGAGCTATTATTTAGCAATTTAAATAGAGATCAGTATGAATTGGGGAAAATTTTAGGAAGAAAGTTTCGATTATTGCATTATTCTTATACCATATTTCTTTACGGATTTATTATTTCTGCTTTGTCTTTTTTAATTGTTTTATTTTTGATTTAAGGTTAAACTTAAATTGAACAACATAAAAAAACCACTAAGATAAACTAGTGGTTTTTTTGTAGCATTAGTAAACGTTCTATAAATCAAAAGCTTCTTTAATTTTATCAACATAATCCAGTTTTTCCCATGCAAAAAAATCAACTTCTTTTACAATTGGAGCACCGTTATAGTCAATAACAACTTCTGCTTTATATGGTTTGCGTCCCATGTGTCCGTATGATGCGGTGGGTAAATAAATAGGGTACTTTAAACCTAAACGCTCAATAATTTTAGCCGGACGCATGTCAAAAATACCGGTGATGATTTTGGCAATTTCTCCATCGGTTTTGTTTACTTTTGCTGTTCCGTAGGTATTTACGTATAAACCAACGGGTTGGGCTACACCAATAGCATAAGCAACTTGTACCAATACCTCTTCGGCAACTCCTGCAGCTACTAAATTTTTGGCAATATGGCGTGTGGCATAAGCTGCTGAACGGTCAACTTTTGACGGGTCTTTACCAGAAAAAGCACCACCACCGTGTGCACCTTTACCGCCGTAGGTATCTACAATAATTTTCCTTCCGGTTAATCCGGTATCGCCATGAGGTCCGCCAATTACAAATTTACCGGTTGGATTTACCAATAATCGAAAATCTTTTTTAAATAAATTTTGAATATTTTCCGGTAATCTTTTCAAAGTGCGTGGTATTAGAATATCTTTTACATCGCTGTAAATGCTTTTCAGCATTTCTTCATCGGCAAGTTTTTGAGCAAACTCTGTATTGTCCTTTGGCTTGATAAAGTCATCATGTTGTGTTGAAACAACTACTGTATCAATGCGTAAAGGCGTGTTATCATCATTATATTCTACCGTAACTTGCGATTTTGAGTCGGGTCGTAAATAAGTCATTTCCTTACCTTCTTTACGGATAGCTGCTAACTCTTCAAGTAAAATATGCGAAATATACAATGCAACGGGCATATAGTTATCTGTTTGGTTGGTGGCGTATCCAAACATCATTCCTTGGTCACCGGCACCCTGTTCCAAAATATTTTCTCTTTCAACACCTTGATTAATATCAGGCGACTGTTCATGGATTGATGATAATACCCCGCAAGAATTGCCATCAAACATATATTCGGCTTTGGTGTAACCAATATCATTAATTACTTTTCGCGCTACTTTTTGAACATCTACATAGGCTTGTGATTTTACTTCACCGCTTAATACGGTTAAACCTGTGGTTACTAATGTTTCGCAAGCTACTTTTGAATCAGGGTCTTGGCGCAAAAATTCATCAAGCAGTGCATCGGATATTTGATCGGCTACCTTATCAGGATGTCCTTCGGATACTGATTCGGATGTAAATAAATAAGACATAAATTTGATTTTTTTAGATTATTACTTAAATGAATGGAGAAAATTGATTGGGTGGCAACATTGTTTTTAGCATTTTTTTGCGTGGTTGCAAGCAATCAAATCTTTCCACTTATAATTTGACTGCAAACATACTTATAATATTATTTTATTCAAAGGTTTTTGTTTTTTCCTTATCAAATAATAGCTGTTTTTTATGGAAATATATGAAAATACATGTAGTATATACGAAATATTATTTATCAAGATATTGTTTATAAACAAATAAAAATAAAAAATCGTTATAAATTTGGTTATATCCAAATATATGATAAATTATGTAATAAATTTGGATATAATCAAATATAAGAAAATATTTGTTTAATTATTGAATAAAATCAATAAAAATATTATTTTTGTATTATAATTGTTTATAAACAATAAAAATGAATGTAAAAAATATTTTAAAATCTTTATCTGAAATAAATTATTGGGACAAAGAACCCGATTTTGATTTAGGTTTTGTTCGGGAGCAATATTTAAAACAGATATTTCCGGCAATAGGCAATAAATTAATTAAAGTGATTGTAGGGCAGCGTCGTTGCGGGAAAAGTTATATTATTCGTCAGTTAGTTAAAATTCTTATTAAAGAAAAGCGGATAAATCCTAAAAACATTTTTTATTTGAATAAAGAAATGTTTGAATTTGAGCACATTGCTACCGCAGATGATTTGAATGAAATAATTAAATATTATAAATCAATTTATAAACCGCAAGGGAAAATTTATGTATTTATTGATGAGGTACAAAACATTGATCGTTGGGAAAAACTAATTGTATCTTTGGCACAGCATCCTTTAATTGAATATGAGCTATTTATAAGTGGTTCTAATTCAAAGCTTTTATCGGGAGAGTTGGCAACTTTACTATCGGGTAGATATATCATAACTCAAGTGTTTCCTTTTTCGTATAAAGAATATCTTGATTATAAAAAACTTGAGAACTCAAAGGAGCATTTTATTCGTTATATTAGTACCAGCGGTTTGCCTGAAGTGTTTCACTTACAGGGAGATGAAATTAAAAATCATTATTTTCAATCTTTAAAAAATACAATTCTTTTAAAAGACATAATGTATCGGCATAATATAAGAGATTATGTTTTGTTAGAGGATATTTTTTTGTTTTTATTGAATAATGTTGGCAGTTTAAGTTCAATACCAAATATTATAAAATATTATAAGAATAAAAACAGAAAGGTTGATTATACAACTGTTTCTCAATATATTTCTTATATGCAAGATGCTTTTATATTGCATGAAGCTGCGCGTTTTTCGTTTAAAACCAAAGAACTTTTATCCGGCGAAAAAAAGTACTATGTAAATGATATCGGCTTTCGTAACTATTTATATCCGGCACTTATAAGCGATATTGGAGCGATATTGGAAAATATTACTTATATGCACTTACGTTTGGCTGGCTATAATGTAAAAATTGGAGCAGGCTATAACTACGAGATTGATTTTTTAGCCGAAAAACAATCAAAAAAACAGTATGTTCAAGTAAGTTATATAATGCCTGAACAAAAAACTGTTGAAAGAGAGTTTGGCGCATTAGAAAAAATAAAAGACAGTTTTCCGAAATATGTTATAAGTATGGATGATGTTCTTATTCCTAATGAAAAAGGAATTATCCATGAGCATATTTGGGATTTTATATATCAATTATCATTGTATTAATTTATTAGGTTTTTCACAGATTTAGTAAAAGTATTCATTAAAACCTTTGCCGTAGGCAAGCTTAGTGTCCTTAGTGTTCTTTGTGGTTTTTTAAAAAAAACATCGACGATGTTTAAAGTTTGTTAGATTACCAATGTGAACTTAATTTATATTTTTTTATTAAAATGGTGATGAAACCATTTATTAATATCCGCAAGTTATTATTACCTAAATCAATATAGGTATTAACTGTATGTAAGTGAAGGTGTGGCTTGTAAATCAAGTGAAATCAATTTATTGTAACATATTTTTTACAGATATGCCAAACCTTCACTCTGCTGATTTAATCTTTATTTGTAAAAAATTACTTCTTTATACTTTCAACTGCTCGGTCAATCCTTTTTATGGTTTCATCTTTACCAATTAGTGCAATAATATCAAACATGTGCGGTCCTTTTCCGGCACCTACCACTGCCAAACGGAAAGCGGTCATTACTTGTCCCATGCTCAGACCGGTAGTTTCGAGCCATGCTTTTACTTTATTTTCAGTATTTTCGGCAGTAAAAGGTTCAATTTCTTTTAACACACAGCTTAATTTTTTTAAATGTTCCGGTGTATCTTCTTTCCAACGTTTTTTTACCATTTTGGCATCGTATTCTTGCGGTGCTTCAAAAAAGAAATAAGATTGCTTCCAAAAATCACTTACAAAAGTGGCACGTTCTTTAATGAGTGCAACAACTTCTTGTACAAAATCATCGTCTTTGTCAAATCCTTTTTCTTTAAGTATTTTTTGATATTCCTTGCTTAGCTCTTCGTTTGATTTTTTTTGTAAGTATTGATGATTAAACCATTTTGCTTTTTCGGGGTCGAATTTAGCACCTGCTTTTCCCACTTTTGATATATCAAATGCATCAATTAATTCTTGCAAACTGAAAATTTCTTGTTCTGTTCCCGGATTCCAACCCAAAAGAGCCATAATATTAATAAAAGCTTCGGGGAAGTATCCGCTTTCGCGATATCCTGATGAGACTTCACCGGTTTTGGGGTCTTTCCATTGCAAAGGGAAAACCGGAAAACCACCTTTATCTCCATCGCGTTTACTTAATTTTCCTTTCCCGTTAGGTTTTAAAATTAATGGCAGATGTGCAAATTCAGGCATGCTATCAGCCCAGCCCAATGCTTTATATAACAAGGTATGTAGCGGAAGCGAAGGCAACCATTCTTCGCCACGAATTACATGCGTGATTTTCATTAAGTGGTCGTCAACAATATTTGCCAAATGATAAGTAGGCATACCGTCTGATTTGTATAATACTTTATCATCTAAGGTGTTGGTGTTAAATTTTACTTCTCCACGAATTAAATCCTGCATTATTACGGTTTCATTTTCAGGCATTTTAAAGCGGATAACATAGGGTTCGCCACCGGAAATTCTTTTTTGAACCTCTTCGCCCGAAAGGCTTAATGAATTTTTCATTTGCATACGGGTTTGTATGCCGTATTGTTGATTTGAACTGCCTTCGGCTTTCAGGCGTTCACGCATGGCATCTAACTCTTGGGGTGTGTCAAAAGCAAAGTAGGCATTGCCTTCGGTAACCAACTGCATAGCATAATCACGATACAAATTTTTTCGTTCACTTTGACGATAAGGTCCGTAATCACCTCCTTTGGTAACTCCTTCATCAATAGTAAGTCCGCACCATTCTAATGCATCAATAATATATTCCTCGGCACCGGAAACATAACGGGTTTGGTCGGTATCTTCAATACGTAAAAGAAAATCTCCTCCGTGTTTTTTTGCAAATAAATAATTAAACAATGCGGTACGTACTCCGCCTATATGTAAAGGTCCTGTAGGACTGGGTGCAAATCTTACTCTTACTTTTTTCATTTTGTTATCTATAAAAATTTTTATGTCGGCAAAGATAAATATTCTGTCCCGAAAACCGTAAAAAAAGCTATTTTATGTTCTTTAATATAATCGGGAATAGAATAATTATGCTTAATTTTGAATGATGATTAAAAATAATTAAATTATTGATTATTAATTGATAAAATATAATTTGACTATGAAAACAATGAAAGCACTTGTTAAATCTAAGCCCGAACGCGGTATTTGGATGGAAGAAGTTCCTATTCCTGAGCTTGGGGTAAACGATATATTAATAAAAATAAAAAAAACGGCTATTTGTGGTACGGATTTACATATTTACCGCTGGGATGAGTGGTCGCAAAAAACCATTAAAACACCAATGACTATCGGACATGAGTATGTGGGTACGGTTGCGGAAATGGGCAAAGGCGTTACGGATTTCAAAATCGGCGACCGTGTAACCGGCGAAGGACATATTGCTTGCGGGCATTGCAGAAATTGCCGGCGCGGTAAAAAACATGTTTGTGAAAACACCATAGGTATCGGTGTAAATCGTGATGGTGCATTTGCCGAGTATGTGGTGGTTCCGGCATCAAATGTAATGAAAATGAGTAATCAAATTCCGGACGACATGCTTGCTATAATGGACCCTTTTGGAAATGCTACACACACAGCACTTTCTTTTCCTTTGATTGGTGAAGATGTTTTGGTAACAGGTGCCGGATTAATCGGGAGTATGTGCGTAGCAATATCTAAATTTGCCGGAGCACGCTATATTGTAGCAACCGAAACCAATCCTTACAGGATTGAATTGGCAAAAAAAATGGGGGCTACACGTGTAATTAATCCTTTAGAGGAAAGTTTAGACGATGTAATTGCCAATTTAGGCATGATTGGTTTTGATATAGGTATGGAGTGTTCCGGTTCGCCTATTGCATTTAACGACATGCTGGCACATATGTACAATGCCGGAAAAATTTCGCTCTTGGGTATTTTACCTTCAAGTACGCAAATTGATTGGGATAATATTATTTTTAAAGGCTTGCAGTTAAAAGGTATTTACGGTCGTGAGATGTTTGAAACTTGGTATTTAATGGAGCAAATGCTTATGTCGGGTCTTGATTTGTCGCCTATGATTACGCATAGATACAAAGTTGATGATTTTCAAAAAGGATTTGATGTGATGGATAGTGGAAATTGCGGTAAAGTATTATTAGAGTGGGAATAAAATAATAAAGGCTGTTTAAATATCTATTTAAACAGCTTTTAAGCTAAATTGAGCAATTTTATATCGTTCAATTTAGGACTAACTATATATAAATGATGCAATTAATTGATTTATTTCATCAGGTTTTTCAACGGTTACCGCATGGTGGGCATCTTTTATAATTTTTAATTGGGCATTGGGTAAAAGTTGTGTGTATTTTTCTTTTTCCTCTGTGCTGATATAATCAAATTCAGAACCAATAATTAAAACCGGTCGATTGATGTCGGATAAGTGCTTTTTAACTGTCCAACCTGCCATAGCATCTACACTTTTAATGTAATCTTTTACACTGTTTTGTGCCCACCGTTTTACCATTAAATTTCTTAAATCACTTTGGTGCTTGTAAGGAAATACTTTTTTTGCAATTATTTTCCCCATAGCTTTCATACCTATTAGTTTAGGAATAAGTTTTCGCATACGTAAGGCTTTTCTGTTTGCTTTATTATCCATAGGCATTTCTACAAAACTATTAATAATTACCAGTTTATCAACCAAGCACGGATAATCTACAGCCATTTGAAAAGCAACCATACCTCCCATTGATATACCTACAATTATAACTGTTTCCTCTGTTTCATTACATAAAATTTCAGCAATGTCATTTGAAAATGCAACAATTGAATAGGTTCCTTCTCTACTTCCTGTTTTTCCATGCCCTCGTAAATCAACAGTTATGGTTTTAAACGATTTAGAAAAAAAATTGATTTGATGCTCCCAGTCTTGTGAACTAGAACCCAACCCGTGAATAAACACTATAGGCCTTCCGCGTCCTGATACTTTATAATAAATTTTGTGATTATCTTCTTTCATGCTTTCAGCTCTTTTATGCTTATAAACCAAAATCTACTTTACCGGATTCTAAGTGATAATAAGCCGGAATAATTTTCACTTTTCCTTTATCAACAGCATTGCTGATTATTTTTGAGTTTTTGTAAACAGATTGAGCCGTTAGCTCTGCATTTTTACGCACTATATTATTTATATCATTACTTTTTGCTTGCCTGATTGCCGGAGCAATGTATCTAAATAAATGACTAAAGTTCTTATCAGGCACTTTATTATAGTTTTCTACTGCTGCTGTTATAGCCCCGCAATTTTCATGACCCAACACCAGTATTAGATTAACACCTAAATTAGCTATGGCATACTCAATACTTGCTAATGTAGAAGTGTTCGCTATATTTCCTGCTACACGAACTACAAATAATTCGCCTAAACCTGTGTCAAAAGTAAATTCAGGTACGATACGTGAATCAGCACAGCTTAATATAACTGCATAGGGCTTCTGCCCCCCTACTAACTCTTGTCTTCGCGTTGAATTTTGAAGTTTTCCATCTAATTTATCTTCAATAAAGTGCAAATTTCCTTTCTTTAATTTTTCTAATGCTTTTTCCCAGTGTAAATTATCCATAAAATTCAAAAAATAATTGTAACTTCGCTTACCTAACTTTAAAACAAGCAAGATATGAAAAAAAATTATTACTTTATTTTAATTCTTTTAATATTATTTTTGTTTCCGGCGAATATTTTTTCACAAATAATAGAAATTTCACCATTCTATGGATGGCAAATGAATGGTAAGATGCACTTTTATGAGGGAGATATAAAAACAGATGATAATGAATTATTTGGTGCTACCATGGATGTTGAAATAGGACACGGATACGGTGTTGAGTTAATGTACTCGCACACAAAAACACACTCTTATTTTTATCCGAGTTCATCATCTTATACCCGTAGAGATTTTGATGTGATTAATGAATATTATCAAATAGGTAGTTATAAATATCTGGAATATGGCAATTTGCAGCCGTTTATGGTTTTAAGTCTCGGGGCTGCGCGTTATGCTCCTTCGGATAGTGATATTAGTGATATTTGGCGTTTTGCCACGACCTTTGCTTTGGGTACAAAAATTTTCTTTTCTGATAAAATTGGTATTCGTTTACAGGGGGCTTTGATGATGCCCATGTATTTTTCGGGAGTTGGTTTTTATTTCGGGACAGGAGGAAGCGGACTCACTACCTATTCATATGTCCCTATGGTACAAGGTAATTTTAATGCAGGCTTAATATTTCGTATAGGAAAATAGTTATTTAACAAAAGACTACTTTTTAAAGTAGTCTTTCTTTGTTGTAAGTGTTAAAAATCAAAATCTTTTTCAATGATTGGTAAACCAAGACTTTCAATTGTTTTTTCAGTTTTCATTAAGCGGTTTATTCTTTTTACACCTGATGAGTTTCCTGATTTTTCGTAAAACTGAGCAGCTTTTTCTGTATTACCAATTAATTCATAGCATAATGCAAGATTATAATACAAATTACTGCTTGATTCTTGTTCATTTAATTTAAAAAGAATTTTGGCAGCTGCATCCAAATTTCCTGATTTTAGGTTAGCCTTTACCATTTTCATTTGAGTTTTTAATTCACTTTTGTACGCTTTATTTTTTGTTTTAACATTTTTAAAATTATATTTTTCCAAAACAAATTCAGGACTGTAAAGATTTTTTTTGCTGTTGGCAGTTCTTTCAGTTAGTTTTGTTACTAAGCTGTCGATACTAGACCCTTTGGGTTTACGAAGGAAACTACGTTTTGAACCATCTAATTTATCCGAAAAATCATGCTTGTCTATAATTTGCCCTTTGCGTTTGGCAATTATTTGTCCGTTAACTGAAACTTTACCGTTATTTTGGTATTCAAAGTAAAAATAGCTTACCGGTTTCTTATTTGCTGTGCCATTATCAAGTACCCATGTTGTGTCTGAATGTAGTTTAGAAGAAGCATCTTGTTGTGTTGAGAATTTATATTTTCCACCAAGAACTATATCAGCCTGATTTTCTGAGTTTACGATTTCATAAAACTTTGTTGTAAACCATGGATTATACAATGATCCGCTTGCTTTAACTTCTCTGTCTTTGTTTTCGGCAGTAATTAACTGATTTTTTATAGCCTCTGATACCTGAATACCGAAATTTGGAAACTTAGCATCTTCTGATTTTAATGCTTTTACATAGAGTTTACCACCTCCTGCAAATACTTTTGCAGGCATTTTTAAAGTGTAGGCTCTTATAGACTGGCTGCTTACTATACAGGAAATGGATAGTGCAAATATTAATATGCTTATTTTAATTATATTTTTCATTTTTTTCATTTTATCTATTGAATATATATTTTGTAAACTTATTTTATATTGGTGCAATTACTCTTTTAACAGGTATAGTTTAAACTTACCGGGAATGTTCCCGAAAGAGATTTGTCCGCCGGGATAAGTGCGAATTTTTGTATAAAAAAGTTGTCTGTACTCTTTGGGCTTAACAAAACGGTTGTTGGCATCCTTTGCAAAATATTTATCGTATTGTGATTTACTTACTTTTACAAAACCATTGTATAAATACTCATTGGTATTTACAAAATGAATAATGTATGTATTTGCACTTTCAATCGAGTCTCGTTTGATATAAATCACTGCTTCGGGTGTATTAAGAACTGTTTCGGAGTTTGTAGGTACAAAATCATTATTTGCAAAAGCAATGTATTCTTTTCCGTCAGGACTTATATAACTTAAAATATAAGTATGGTTGCTAATACGAGGAATTTCCGGCGCTTTCTGTGCAAAAGCCTTTCCTGTGGAGCTAATCATAAGTCCAAGAGCAATTGTAATAAATAATTTGTTAATTTTCATAGCATTTATTTTTAATTAATATTTAATAAGGAACACAATGTGTGTTATACACCTAATATTGCATAGATGCAAACATCACTAAAATTAAGCTTATTTATGTAGATTAAAAGTTAAGGATATTATTGTAAAAACCTGATTTGCTAAAAGTTAAAAGTTTTTACAAACTAACAATTACTTATTTGAAGAGTTCTCCTTTTTTTGAATTCTAACTTGCTTTAATTTTTTTGTAAGATGGCTTGCTTGGCATAAGTTTCTTTGGATAAATTGATTCTCTGATAAATCATACGCTCATAACTGTTTCACCTTAAAAAAACATATAAGGCAGGATAAAACCTTTTAATATATATAAAGTTATACTTTTAATTAGTAGTTTAATTGAACCTAAATTGAGCGATTATCTACTTCAATAAGTACCAATCTATTGAACTAAAAAGATTTACAAAAAAAGACTCAAATACCAAAAGGTATTCTTACTTTTTTTCTAAACTTTTTAATCTCAATATCTTGGCACTTCTTTTTGCACATAATCGCTCAATTTAGGGTGAAATAAACTTTGATTTTGGGGGATAGTTTATTTTGAAACAGTACTATTTTTTGTAAAAATACAAATTTAATAAAATATATGTAATATAGCCGGAGTTTCATTAATCCGGCTATTCAGTTGTAAGAAGGTTTTCTGCTTCTTCTCTGATTTTTGACTCTATAAGTCCTTTAAATGGTAATGCTGTAAACGGAATTTTTCCGTCTAAAATTACATCTGATTGACTAACAGCTAGTTTTCCTTTCATTAATAGTCCCATTATTTTAAACGAAAAATCGGAGCTATTTCCGTTCCAGCTTTCTTGAACATCGGTAATCTTGTCTTTAAAATCATCTTTTAATTTATCAAAGATTTTTTTTATTCTTTTCAAAGCCTCTTCTTGTGCTAATGAATGGTCAACTTTCACTTTAATATTTGGCATTTTTTTAACTTTACTCGTTATTATTAAGTGTTAATGAACTTTCCCAAATTCCATGCAAATTACATCCAATTTCAGCTTTAATTGCCTTTAAATTACTGTTTTTAACAATAAAACTTGCAAAACCTCTTGCCATTCCTGCTTCAAATTCTACTGTTCCTACCAGATTACTATTTACAAATAATTTGATGTAATCAATCCAGTGTTCTTTGCTTGTTGGATGTATAACTCCTTGCGAACCCACAGTTATTTCAATTCTTGTAAAGTCTCCGTCTGTTTCTTTTACGTTTATTTCGGGAGTGTGTTTTAATTCTGCTTTTGTCGGGTTTTCAGGATCTTTATAACTAAATTTTTGCCGGTTAAAGTTCGCTTTTTTGTCTTCTTTTATTTTTTCATCAACTTTATTCTCTGTTTTTTCTTCTACATTTTCTGTACATGAAGAGAAAATACCAACTGTTCCGGCAATTCCTAACAAACCTATCATTTTTAATAAATTTCTACGTTCCATAGTTTAAGTGTTTTTAATTAGTATCGCTGCAAAATACAAATAATATTTATAATCAAATATAAAAAAAATGTTTTTTTTATTAAATCTGGTACGTTTTTAGCTTAAAATTCGTTAATAGGGCAGGATAATTTATTTTACTCATTAAATATTTGGGTAAATTTAAAGAATTTTAACCTGCTTAATTCAAACTATTTATTAACTTTACGATAATTTATTGTGTACAAAAACTTTATTAACTCAAAAAGCAGAATTATGAATTCATTGTTAAAAATTCTTGGAACCTTTATTATTGTTCTTTTAACTGTGAGTATTACATCTTGTAATCAAAATGGAAAATCGGACGATGAAGATATTTTTGATGATAAGGACGATATTGGTTTTATTACCGAAGTAGAAAGTCAAACGTATTATCTGATTCCCTCCCCCGAAGGATTATTTAGTTTTATTAGGGATGGCGATTTAAAATATGTAAAGGATGTATTAAATCCTACCGAAAATATGGATAAATATATTGATACTCGTGCAAAAGAGTTAAATTTCGGGATTTATTCCGCTGATTTAGCCTATGTTGCATCCTTTAACAAATATCAAGAATCGGTTGATTATTTAAATACAGTACGTACTTTAAGTGATGAAATCGGTATTTCGGCGGTATTTGATGAAAATTTAATCGGACGAATTGACAATATTATTGATAATCAAGATTCCTTATTAAAAGTTACCAGCGATTCGTATTTTAGTATTGTTCGTTATTTGGAAAGTAGTAACCGGACTAAAACTTTAGCACTTATTGTTACCGGTGGTTGGATTGAAAGTATTTTTGTGGTTACTAATTTAATTGACAATTTTGACCCCAATAGTGATGCCGTTCAATTGCTGGCTGACCAAAAGTTGGTTATTGAGAACTTAATGTCTTATTTAGACCAAAATAAATCCGACGACAATATTCAACGTACAATTAATGATTTAAAAAACCTGCAAAAAATATATCAGGAATTAAAAACCGAAGTAAAAGAAAATTCGGCTCCGCAAGAAAATACGGATGGTAAAATTGTAGTTGGCGGAAATGCAAAGATTATTATGACGAAAGAACAGTTTGAAGAACTTAAGCAAGAAGTTGCCAAAGTAAGAAACAAAATTACCAAAAACAACTAATTTAAAGTATCTGTAATATGAAACAATTTGTTAAAAATTATGACACGATGAATCACTTTAAGGGTTCTGTCAATCAGATAAAAACAAAAAACAATATCCAAATGAAATTATTAAAATTTAAGTTTATTTTATTATTAATATTAATTCCTGCCGGAATATTGGCACAGGACTTAGATTGCCCTTCAAGATTAAAAATGCGTAGAGCTACGCCACCCTATAAATTTAATTCTTTATCAAAAAGTGCACAGTGCCTTACCGGTAAAAAATATGAATTTGTTGTTCCTTTAAATGCAGGAAGAGACTATCGAATTTCTTTCTATGCAAGTCCTGTTTTTAACAATAACATAAATTTCAGGATAATTGATATGAATACAGGACAAAAGGTTATGGATTTACCCGGCGAAGTAATTGAGTACGATAAGAAAGGCTCGTGTGTTTTAAAACCTTATACCGATCCGGCATCAGGTAAGTCTATTCATCCATATTTTGATTTTTATCCAACTAGCTCAACACAATTAAAAATAATTATAGACATTCCTTCTATAAAACAGAGTGAAAACGAAGGCTCTAATTTTAATGCTCCCGAAGAGCGCAGGAAAGGTTGTGTAACGGTTTTCATTCAAGATAAAAAATCTGCCGAAAGTGGTGGTTTTAGTGTCTCTGAATAGCTTTTTAGGTATATTTACAAATTATTTGTACTTTATTTAAATAAGAAGCAGTTTGAATTTTTCATTCTGCTTTTTTCTATCTAAATATAGCGATTATGTACAAAAATAAGTGCCAAGATATTGAGAATAAAAAGTTTAGAAAAAAAGTAAAAATACTGGTTGGTATTAGCGTCTTTTTTTGTAAATCTTTTTAGCTCAATAGATTGTTACTTATTGAAGTAGATAATCGCTCTATTTAGATTCTAATTAGTATGACAAAGTAACATACAAATACTG
>JALSLF010000294.1 GCA_026988445.1 Bacteroidales bacterium | reverse complement strand
GTGCAATGCTAAAAATAAAGATTAAAAATAATGGAAAACAGAAAAAAAGAAGAAAACAGAATGGCAGAGTTTAGACTTATGGATGCCACAAAACTTAACCGACTAATAGAAGCAGCAGAGCTTGAAAGAGTTGAAGAAGAAGTAAAATTTTTATGGACAAAAAAATTAAAAGTTAGTTATAAAGACAATTATTTCACATTTTTGGAAGACGAAACAAAACTTATCACCTTTTTTGATTATTCCGGTTTTTTGTTGTTTCATGATTTGATTAATTTCTTAAAAGATGCACATAAAATTGAAATTGAACAGCCTGAATATGAAAAATATAGAGATGAATTAATTGAACTGCGCGATGAAGGAGCTGTTATAATAGATTATTATACCGCTCAAAAAATAATTCCCGCTATTGAAAACTTAAATATTAGCAAAGAAGAAATTTTTGCACATGTTCCGGATGCTAAAGCAACAAATGATATTCAGCAGAATACGGTACAAAATCAGATAAAGCAAATAAAAACCTTTGCAAATTTGCTTAAGCAGATTAAAGCCGGTGAAGTTTTATTTATTCGGGAATTTTATTAATATTGTTTACAAATAGAGCTATTGAGAATACAGAAAACAAAATCTTAACTTAAATTTAATTGTTATGAAACTCAAATTTTTTACTTTTTTATTACTCATCGGGTTAGCGGCTTGTAATAAAAGCCCTGAGCAAATAAAAAATACGGCAAACCGGGAAGAATTCAAATTTTTGGAAAAAGATATTGATTTTATTCGTCAAGGGTATGAAAGTAATGCTTTTACAGTACAAGAGGTAGTTCAAGCTTATTTAAACAGAATTGAACAAATTGATAAAAACGGACCTAAAATTAACTCCATAATAAGCATAAACCCGGATGCTTTAAAAATTGCCGAAGAACTTGATAAAGAATTAAAAGAAGGGAAAATAAGAGGTCCTTTACATGGTATTCCGGTAATTTTAAAAGATAATATTGACACACACGACAAAATGCCAACCACTGCCGGCTCGCGTGCATTAATGAATTCGTTTCCGTTACAAGACAGCTATGTAGCAAAAAAGTTACGCCAAGCGGGTGCCGTAATTATTGCTAAAGCAAATTTAAGCGAATGGGCAAATTTCAGAGGCGAATTATCAAGCAGCGGTTGGAGTGGAGTAGGCGGACAAACCAAAAATCCCTATGTTTTAGACAGGAACCCTTGCGGGTCAAGTTCCGGCTCGGCAGTGGCAGTTTCGGCAAACCTGACAATGCTTGCCGTTGGCACCGAAACCAATGGTTCAATAGTTTGCCCTTCGCAAATAAACGGGATTGTAGGAATTAAACCCACGGTAGGTTTGGTAAGCCGGTCCGGTATAATACCCATTTCGTTTACTCAGGATATAGCAGGACCTATGGCAAGAACCCTTAAAGATGCCGCTATAATGCTCGGCGCAATGGTAGGTATAGATTCTGCCGACAGTAAAACTTTAGCAAGTGAGGGTAAATACTACACCGACTATACAAAATTTCTAAAAAAAGATGCTTTGAAAGGAAAACGTATTGGTTTATATAAAGCACCGCTAGGAAACAACTATAAAGTAGATACTCTTTTTAATCAAGCTGTAAAATTTTTGAAAAGCAGAGGTGCAGAAATTATAGAAATTGACAGAATAGGAGCTCCGCGTACAGGATATTATTCTTTCCAAATAATGCTATACGAATATAAAGATGGTTTAAATAAATATTTTCAATCCTTAGGAGAAAATGCGCCAATAAAAAGCCTTGAAGATTTAATTGCCTTTAACAAGCAAGATTCCGTTGAACTAAAATACTTCAATCAAGCTTATTTGGAGATGGCACAAAAAAAAGATGATTTAAATTCAAAAGAGTATAAAGATTTTCTGGCAAAAATGCTTCGTGGCAGCAGAGAAGGTGGCATTGACAGTGTAATGAATTTACATAATTTGGATGCGATAATTGCCCCAACAGGTGGTCCGGCATGGAAAACCGACCACCTAAACGGCGATAGCTTTCAGCTGGGCAGTTCATCACCAGCAGCACAAGCCGGCTACCCAAGCATAACAGTTCCTATGGGATTCATCGGTGAACTACCGGTAGGTATTTCCTTTTTTGGTAGAGCTTGGAGCGAACCACTTTTAATTGAAATAGCTTATGCTTATGAGCAAGGAACAAAACACCGTAAAATGCCGGAGTTTTTAGTTCATGATTAAAAGCTAAGTTGAGCAATAAAT
>JALSLF010000293.1 GCA_026988445.1 Bacteroidales bacterium | reverse complement strand
TCCTGCATGTGCATGTGCTTTTAGATACTCTAAATGTGCTGCCGGTAAAAATGCATGTTTAAAATTCCCTGCAATTAAAAAACCAAGTATTGCAGTAGTCAATAACCATATTACCGCTGCCACGATAAATGAAGATTCGATGTTCCATTTTTTTGATGATTTTGCCGTATTAATAATATTAATTGCAAAAAGTATTATGGCAATTAATAGTACTGTGGCAGCTATAAGTAATGGCATTCCGTAATTATTTACCCAAAAAGCATATACTAAAACAATAATACCAATGGCTAAAAATGTGAAATTTACCTTTGCCAAACGTTCGCTGTATAGGGCTACTTCCATTACTACCGGAATTAACTGATACAAAGCACCGAAAATAACCATGCTAATCCATCCGAGTGTTGCTATATGCGTAATTGCTAAAATTTTTCCGTTAACAAAGTGCCCTGTTAATTCATTTGCAGAAAGTATGGTAAACATACTTAAAAATAAAAAGGACAATGCACTAAATGCAAAGTGGGGTAAAACTACTGCGGGAGCCGGAGCTAGTTCTGTTGCTAAACCTTGCTTCATAATTATATCTTTTTAAAGATTAACATTTTTGTGTTGTCGTGATCAATTTCTTTACTGAGATATACATAGCCGCGTTCATCTAATTGAGGTAATAAAAATTGCGGAACTTTTTTATGATGTACGTATAGTGCATGATTATCGGGTAAATCTTTTAATTCTTCAAGAATTTTTACCATTGGTTCGGGCATTTCTAAATCGCGCACATCAATTTCTTTGAAATTTTCTTTAAAAGTAGCCAAAACAGCATCCAAATCATCGGTTTTTGCTTTTTTTAAGGCTTCTTTATTAATTTCTTCGCTTTTATCTTCGGCAGCTTTTTGTAAATAGGTATGAATTTCTTTATCCGAAATATGCTCTACGCGCGCAATAAAACCTTTTTGCTTTAGCACATTGATAATTGGCGAAGGCTCAAATGTATTTATGATTTTTAAAATATCACCTTCTTTAAAATCTTTTATGGTTTTCATGATTTGATTAAAAGGGTCAATGCCTTTTGCTAAATCATCGCGTACATCAAGTACGATAATTTTATCGCTTTTAATATCTATCATCTCTTTGTTTTTTATGTTATTATCTTGTTTATTATCGGTATTTGTAGTATCAATCGGCTCAAAACCTATTTGTTTTAATTTATCAAAAAATACTTCTATATTAACTCCGCCTATTTTAGCAGCAGTTTGAATATCTACACGCGAAGCCAGTATTTTACGCAATACCGGATTACGCAATTTTTTAAAATGCGGATTAATATCGGCAATTACATCAATTGCTCTTTTGTCGGCTTTGAGTATTTCCGAAATTTTGGTATTAGCTGAAATTTGCATGCGATTATCCGGTTTTTAATTTTAATTTAGATTAAATCTAAACAATGCAAAAATAATTATTATTTTTGATGCAGAAAATGATTTTTGTTATATATTAGGTATAAATTGTAAAAATACCTATTTATGGGGATGTTGTAGCTCATGTTTGTGGGTGGAAAGTAGATACCGATTGATAAACTTCAAATCGCCCTTTTAGGACATTTGAACGTTTTGAGTTTGTAAATGGTTATATTGCTAAATTGCTAAATTGTTAAATATTCAATAAGCAACACTCAACATGCAATACTCAATGAAAGAAAATGATTGGTTATTGCTTATTGAGTGTTGAATAATGTTTATTTAAATATTCAATAAGCAACACTCAATGAAAGAAAATGATTGGTTGTTGAGTGTAGAATACCGGTCTGACCACCGGCAAAATGGCAATTACTAACAAAATAATTAAAAATTTAACTTAAAAATATAGATTATGTCAAAAATAAGAGTAACTAAGGAATTTAATTTTGAAATGGCGCATGCTTTATGGGACTATGACGGATTGTGTAAAAATATTCATGGTCATTCGTATAAGCTGTATGTAACTATAATCGGTGAACCGATAAACGATAAAGAAAGTCCGAAAAACGGTATGGTTATGGATTTTGGGGATTTAAAAAAACTGGTAAATTCGGTAATTGTCGATAAATTTGATCATGCTGTGGTATTTAGTTCGGCAGCTCCTACTAAAGACTTGTTTTTTACACCGCAAATGTTTGAGCGCTTTGAAATTTTGCCTTTTCAGCCAACTTGCGAACTATTGGTTGCTGAATTTGCCGAGCGGATAAAACCTTTATTGCCGCCCGAAGTAAAACTTTATAGTTTACGACTTT
>JALSLF010000292.1 GCA_026988445.1 Bacteroidales bacterium | reverse complement strand
TACCTGTTGCAGGAGATGCAGTCGATTTTGTATGGGCACCAATATCCGGCATCTTAATATACTTTTTATTTCGTAAAAGTTTAGGAATTATAGGAGGAGCAGCCGGTTTTATAGAAGAACTGATGCCTCAAACCGATATTATACCCACTGCTACAATACTGTGGTTTATTAAATTTGTCTTAAATAAAGAAAAGACAATGAATGAAATTGAACAAACCAATTCTTAGACTTGTCTTTTCTAATTGAACCTAAATTGAGCGATTATCTACTTCAATAAGCACCAACCTATTGAGTTAAAAAGATTTACAAAAAAAGACTCAAATACCAAAAAGTATTCTTACTTTTTTTCTAAACTTTTTATTCTCAATATCTTGGCACTTCTTTTTGTACATAATCGCTCAATTTAGGTTTAATATGTTATTAATCCGGATTTTATTGGTTCTGATGTGTTTCAATATTTAACAAGAATATTTTTACAATACCCTCTATTCTTTATAAATCCGTTCAATTTTATGTTTATATTTTTCTTTAACAAAACGTCTTTTCAGTTTTAATGTAGGAGATAATTCGCCATTGTCCGGAGTCCATTCTTCACAAACCAATTCAAATTTTTTAATTTGTTCCGTTTTGCCCAAACGTTTGTTATAAAAATCAACCTCTTCCTGATAACGGGCTATTACTTGTGGATTTTCAATTAAGTCCTTATTGTCTCTAAATTTTATTTTCTTTTTATGGCACCAATCATGTAAAAATTCAAAATGCGGTGAAATCAATGCAGCCGTATATTTTTCATTAGCACCAATCACCATTAATTGTTCTATAAACAAGGATTCTTTAAAAATATTCTCCACCACTTGCGGGGCAACATATTTTCCGGTCGAAAGTTTAAAAATTTCCTTTTTACGATCCGTAATTTTTAAATTATTGCCTACCATTTCACCAATATCTCCGGTATGAAACCAACCATCGGCATCAATGGCTTCACGTGTCTTTTCTTCATCTTTATAATAGCCCAACATTAAATTAGGTCCTTTAAATAAAATTTCACCATCTTCAGCAATTTTAATCTCCTGTTCATCACCCAATTTTGGTCCTACGGTTCCAAACATTAATTCAGGATACTTAAAACGATTAACCGCAATTACCGGAGCTGTTTCCGTCAATCCGTAACCTTCATGCACAGGGATTCCAGCCGCGGTGAAGACTCGTGCTAAACGTGGCTGCAAAGCAGCACCTCCTGCTATAATCAAGCGTACATTTCCACCCAAAGCCTCACGCCACTTTTTAAAAATCAAGGCATTAGCTACCTTTAATTTTGCCAAATAAACAAAACTATTTCCGTGATCTTTATATTGCAATCCCAAATCTACCGCCCAAAAAAATAAATTTTTCTTTGCACCTTCCAAGTCTTTTCCAATACCTATTATTTTATCATAAATTCGTTCAAGCAACCTTGGGACGGTAATAAAGGCTTGTGGTTTAATTTCTTTAATGTTTTCCGAAATTTTTTCTATACTTTCTGCATAATAGATACCCAAGCCTCTATATTGCCACACATATCCTCCTATACGTTCCAATACATGACACAAGGGTAAGAAACTTAGAGCTTTATGGCTACTATCTACATTTAAAAAATCATCTATTCTGTGTACCTGATACATAAAATTCCAATGCGAAAGCATTACTCCCTTTGGTAAGCCCGTTGTTCCCGAAGTGTAAATAATCGTTGCTAAATCTTCTTTTTTAATATCATCTTTAATTAATTTCACTTTGCCACGCAATTCCGGTCCTTCGGCACTTTTACCCATTTCTGTAATTTCAGACCAATGTTTTACTCCCGCAATTTTATCGAAACTATAAATCTCAATTCCACCTAGTTTATTAATTACCGGCTTAATTTTTTCATAGAGTTCAACACTCGAAACAATAATCATTTTAGCTTCGGAATGCTTTAAAATATGCTCATATTCAGTTTCGCTGATTGTTGGATAAATAGGCACATGCACCACACCAATTTGCAACATTCCCATATCCATAAAATTCCATTCCGGACGGTTATTTGATACTGTGGCTATCTTATCTTGGGGTTTAAAACCCATACTCAATAGCCCATAACTTACATAATTAGCGGTTTCAATATAATCCTTACTACTGTAATTTACCCATTGTCCGTTTACTTTAGCCGATAAAGCATCTTTTTTATTCGGGTATTTACTTTTATAGTTCTCTAAAATGTCAAAAATACGTGTAGCCTGCATAATTATAATTTTAATAAGTTTAGATTAGTGTAGTGCACAACTCTAAGAGCTGTGCTACGGTATAAAAATAAAAAAAAATATCGAAACAGAATATTATGTACGCATAATATTTTTAAAAATAAAATCATTTTTCTAAATTTGACCCTCATACCGTAGCACTGCACTTTGTGTTTTGAGTATATTTTATTTTTTAACGGTGTTGTAGTTCACAAAATAATTTTACATATACAGTAGCTTTTTCGCAATTAAAGATACATAAATAATTATGAATACAAAATTTCCCAAATTATTTGAACCGCTTAATTTAGGCTTTACAACAATAAGAAATCGTGTTTTAATGGGTTCTATGCATACCGGTTTAGAAGAAATTAAAGGAGGATACGAAAAAATGGCTGCCTATTTTGGCGAACGTGCCCAAGGGGGTGTCGGTTTAATTGTAACCGGTGGAATTGCTCCAAATAAAGCCGGAATGGTAGCTCCTTTTTCCAGCACTATGGCTTCTAAAAAATCAGCCGAAAAGCACAAAGTTATAACCGAAGCTGTTCATAAATACGATGGAAAAATTTGTATGCAAATACTTCATACAGGACGATATGCTTTTCACCCTTTTGCAGTTGCACCCACAGCATTGAAGGCTCCAATATCTCCTTTTAAACCATGGGAAATGAGCAGCCGGCGTATTGAAAAAACCATTGATGATTTTGCAAAGGCTGCTAAATTAGCTCAATATGCCAATTACGATGGCGTTGAGATTATGGGCTCGGAAGGCTACCTTATCAATCAGTTTATTGCAGCCAAAACCAATAGACGTACCGATGAATGGGGCGGTTCTTATGAAAACCGTATAAAATTTCCTTTGGAGATTGTACGGCGTGTACGAGAAGCCACAGGTGAAAATTTTATCATTATCTTTCGTTTATCCATGTTGGATTTGGTTCCGGGCGGAAGTTCTTGGGAAGAAGTTGTTTATTTGGCAAAAGAATTAGAAAAAGCAGGTGTAAATATCATAAACACCGGTATCGGCTGGCATGAATCGCGCATACCGACTATTGCCACTATGGTACCACGAGCAGCTTTTACATGGGTAACCCGCAAAATGAAAGGAGAAGTTAATATTCCTTTAATTACAACAAACCGGATTAATCGTCCTGAAATTGCCGAACAAATTCTTGAAAACGGTGATGCAGATATGGTTTCTATGGCACGCCCATTTTTGGCAGATCCTGAATTTGTTAATAAAGCTGCTGAAGGCAGAGAAGATGAAATAAATACTTGTATCGCTTGCAATCAGGCTTGCTTAGATCATATTTTTGCACGAAAAACTGCCAGCTGTTTGGTAAATCCACGCGCTTGCCATGAAACCGAATTAAACTACTTACCGGTAAAACACGCAAAAAGTATTGCTGTTGTGGGTGCAGGACCGGCAGGACTATCAGCATCAACAATACTTGCCGAGCGTGGTCATAAAGTTACATTATTTGAAGCTGATCCGGAAATTGGCGGACAATTTAATATTGCCAAAGAAATTCCCGGCAAAGAAGAGTTTCATGAAACTTTGCGTTACTACAAAAAACAAATCGAAAAAAACAATATTGAACTAAAATTAAACACAAAAGCAACTATTAACGATTTAACAAATTTTGACGAAGTAATTATCGCGACAGGGGTGCAAGCAAAAAAGCCTGAAATTGATGGAATAAATCACCCTAAAGTATTAAATTACATTGAAGTATTGAAAGACAAAAAGCCGGTAGGTAAAAAAGTAGCTATTATCGGTGCCGGAGGTATCGGTTTTGATGTTGCCGAATATCTTACCCACACAAAAAAACAAGAAACACCACTTAAAAGCTTTTTAAAAGAATGGGGAATTGATGAAAACAATGAAGTCCGCGGGGGTATTGAAGGAATAAAACCGGAAATTGAACCATCGCCGCGAGAAATTACCATGATGCAGCGAAAAAAAACAAAAATCGGTGCCGGTTTAGGAAAAACTACCGGTTGGGTGCATCGTTTGTCGTTAAAGAGTAAAAAAGTACGTATGCTCAACGCAGTACAATACAATAAAATAGATGATGAAGGTTTACATATTACCCGAAATGGTAAAAACGAGTTGATTGAAGCCGATAATATTATCATCTGTGCCGGGCAATACAGTGTAAACGAATTATATGAACCTTTAAAAGAGAGAGGTGTAAAAGTTCATTTAATAGGTGGTGCATTTGAAGCGGGAGAACTGGATGCAAAACGCGCTATTGAACAAGGTAGTAGATTGGCAGCTGAATTATAAAGTTTAGTGTTGTTATTGCAGCTGCCAACTATACGAAAACCCAAAAATTATTAATCTGAAACTTTATGAAAGATATATTCATAAGAAACTTGATGGCTAGCAGGTTGATAATCTGTTTGAGAAAAAGACAGTTTTAAGCTATCATTTACTATCTCATTTTTATTTGAATATAAAACATTACGCTCATCAGAATCAGATACACCAATGATATAAAAATCATTTATTCCAAACTCAAACTTCAAATCATATTTTTCTCCTTCTATGAAGGTAAAATCATAATTACCTTCCTCATAATCAATCGTGTAACTTGAATCTTTTTCAATTCCTGTTGAAATATCCTTTTTATAACATTTAACCACAACATGATCATTAATTTCCAATTTTAAATTGTATAAGAATTCTTTTTGGGAATAATATGTGGTATCATCCCAATTTACTACCCTCAAAGAAGTATATTTTAATTTTTCTCCATCAAAATTCATTATAAACTTTGACAAATCTCCTGTATAATCATCAGAAGAATATTTATACAGTTCTATTTTTACCAATTCCCAATTCCCGTCAAGAACATTTTTCGGCTCGTTTTTATCACATGCAAAAAGCATTATGATAAGAAAAAAAAACACCATATTTTTCATAGAACATAAGTTAAAGATTAATAATTATTATTTATGCATTCTTTAAATTCTATCATTATTACATACTTTCTAACAAAGTTACAACAAATTTTCTTAGCTACAATTTTTTTCTTTGCAGATACGGATAAGATAATCAATCATCACCCGAAACTTCTTCAAAAATATGCTGCATTATTTCGGTTTCATCTACCAAAAGATTGTAATAATCAAACCTACGGGCAAGTAATAAGGTGGTTTTGCTTTTACTTTTCAGCTGTTGAATATCTTCTTTTAAATTAATGCCGGAAGTTATAATCTCATTTTTCCCAAAGCTTTGTTTTTCAAGGTTTTTATCAGCAACAACAGCTTCTAATTCACCCCTTAATACAATTATCACATTGTCGGCACCTTCCTTATTTTGAATAGAAATTTCTTCATCGGGATTAAGAATTTTTACGCTTACTAATTTTGCTAATTTTGCCAAATGATTTTCCGGCACACTGAAAAACATAGGGTGTTTTTTCAAATACTTAATCCGTTCGGCAATAACAAAACCGTCGTTAGACAAATCATTAAGCAATTGTTTCTTTTTATCCGTCATTTTTTCAAGATAATCGGCACATTTTACCGGATTTTCTTCGTAAATAATTTTTGCTGCCGTTGAATAAACCAGTTCATCGGTATGAAACAAACAAACAAAAATTTCATCGGGCATTTCACTACGGCGAATACGGTTCAAAACTTTATTTACACTTTCCGGTGTCCAAACTTTAATATCATCATACGAGCGGGTTTTGTCGGTTTGCTCAACCGCCGATTTCTTTTTTGTATGCAAACGCCCAAGCAAATCAATAGCTTTGGTCATTGTCCACGGACCTACTTTATTATAATCTTGGGTAATAATATTACGCAAACGGTCTCTAAACTTCATTCTTTCTTGCGGGAAAAATGAGTTTAACTTTTTAATTTTTTGACTTGACGGAATATCATCAAATAAAGGAATCAGCAATTGTTTAATATCCTGACTGATAAAGTTATCAATAATTTCAATGGCAAAAATTGTATTTTTACCGATTATGTTCTTTTTAATCAGATTAACAATACGCGGCTCATACAAGAAGCTAAGTAATTTAAATAAGTTTTCAAAATTAAACTCCCGCTCTAAATCCAAGGCCTGAACAATTTTCAAAGTGTTTCTTTCTGTTTCAATATCAAGGGTACTTGCATATATCCATAAAATGTTATCAATAACATTCTCTAATTTCTTTTTTACCAAAACCTGCTCTTTTTCTTCGGCTTGATATTTACAAAAATACAAACCGGAAATTACTTCTTGTTGAACACTTCTATCGGGATAATCAAGATATTTTACTAAAATAGATTTTGCCTTATTAGAACCGTTTTTTGCCATAATTTCAATTACACGGAACAAAACTTTGGGTTCATAGTCTCTTTTGAAAAATATTTCCAAATCATTCAATACTTTATCGCCCACTTCTAACAAAGCTTCTCCTGCAACATGATAATACTCTTCTGATTTAACCAAATCGATTAAACGTCTAACCAGCCTTTGCGATTTACTTTTACTTGCCAGATTAATTGCTGCACTTTTTATAATACGGTCATTATCATTTAATAAACGGGAAATCAGTTTATCATCGTATGGGATTAAACCTTTAACAAGCAATTTCTCAATTAACAGTTTATCACCGAATGTCCAAGATTCAATTAGTTCATTTACCTCTTTTTGATCAATTTCTTTAAGATTATTAAAATCCAAAATATTTTTTGCCTTAAAAGCAAGATTCCGAATTTCTTCCGATTTATCGGTGATATATATTTTTTTAACCGTATGCAATATACGTGTCCGCCAAGATGGATCTATTTTACTTAATATAGCGCGTTTAATAATCGTGTTTCTCATATTCATTAAACTTGCCGCATAAGGCTCCATAACACGGGGATTGGTTTCAGAGAGTAGTGTTACACTCATCTGCACGACTTTTTCATTAAATTTTTTAAATTTTTTGGTTAAAAACTCACTCCCGTAAAAATGCCGTGCCGAATCGCGTTTCTTTTTACGGCTAATATCAATTAATATTTGACGTAATTTTACTTTATACGAAAGATATAAACGGCGGGCAACAAATACCCAAAAAATCAATATAGGCAGTATTAATATCGGGTAATACTCTAAACGATAGCCATCCGGAGTTTTTAAAACTAAATTCGATAAAAACAGAATTAAACCGGCAACAGCAATTGAAATCTGCATTACCACTCCAACTTTTGCTTGTACAGCCATTTTTTGACCACTTGGCAAAGGCTGGTACAAAATATTAAAAGCCGGATCGTCTAATCCTCTGCGCAAAATACGCTCCATTGATTTATTTAAAGTCATTAAAGCTAAAAAACCAATAGTTGCCACTCCATATATTAATCCTACACCGAGCGAAATGGCTACAATTAAAGTAATACTTACCGGCAATATGGTTAAACCAAGTTTTACACCGTATTTACTTAATAATCGACTGGAGAAATAAGAAATTGCCAACTCGCCAATTTTTAAACCGCCATAAACTAATGCTAAATACTTTGAAATTTGTGCTTCTTCCGTAAATCGAACTTTAACCGAAGATAAAAAGCCAAAATCAACCACATAAATGGCAATCATAGAAAAAACCGCAGATAAAAATATCAGACGAAAATATTTATCTTTTAAAAGTTCCGAAAATTTAGTATTTGAATCGCTAACTTGCTTTACAACCTCTTTTTGTGACGAAACATTTAAAGTTTTATATAAAAACAGCAAAATAAACACAGCTGCAACAAGTCCAAAGTTCCCAATATACAGCAAATCATACGAATGGCTAAGATATGGCATCAGGATAGGAATAGCCAAGTACCCCAGAATAGAAGCAATTACACCGCCCATATTCATCAAGCCGTACATTCTTTTTACTTGGATCAAGTTTAAAAACTGCAAAGCCAAGCCACCCGAAACAATACCGACCAATGAAATAAAGGGCCAAGCCCATATAAATACAAAGAAACTTAAATATTTTTCATCAATATAATGCAAAGAAAAGCGTGAAAGCAATGTAATCACAAACATAAATACCACCGCCCCAAGAAATAATATTTTATTATCAACTTTTTTTTGGATGTATGAATAAAAAGTAGAAATCAAGTAGCCTGCTATACCTGCAACAACATAAGCCAAAGGTAATTGTTCGCTGCCGTAATTTTTAATAAAAACCGAGTTAGCGGGCACAAAGTAAAAGGCAATAAATAGCCCTAGAAAAAACGAATGAAAAAACAACAATGTGAATTTCAGACCTTCTTCCTTTCTTAAATCAAACCACTTTATGAACAAATTACTTAAACCCATTCTAAAAAACTACAAATTTAATAAGAATTAATCTTTAAATATCAATAAAACATTTTAAACTTTTATAAAATCCTTTACAAATAATATTTTTTCGCGTTTACGCTTATATGCACCAACCAGAAATACAATTACTATACTGATAATTAAACTGATAATACCAATTATTATAATAAATTCATTACTATCGGTAATGTTAAGTTTTAGAGCAGTGCTTATTGATTCAACTACGCTAATTGCCCCAAGCACCATTGTAACCCATGTAATAAAACCTAATAAAATATTACTAAACCAGCCATTTGTTTTGTTTTTTCCCATTAAAACAGGATCGTTGATAACGTAAATTAAAAATACACTAATAAAAGGCAATATTAGTCCGTTTAATGCTTGTGCTAAAATTATAGCAGGAATCGGTTCAACTTGTGCATATCCAAAACCCAAACCGGTAATTAATACTCCAATATATACCATTTTATAGTATCTGCCTTGTGTTTTCCATTTTGAAACGGACTTTTCCTCAAAAAAGCTTTTAGCTGTTATGGATGAAACCAAAGGCGCTGTTATTGAAGAAGAAAAACCGGCTGCAAACATTCCAAACCCAAATACATAAACTGCATAAATTCCTATTTTCTCAGAAAGGGCAGAAACTAATGCGTCATATGTAAATTCACCTTCAATAACCGTTCCTACAGTCATTATTGCCATAGAAATTAAGCCTCCTAAAATGATAGCAACGCTTAATCCAAAACGCATTTCGCTTATTTTCTGACTTTTATCAAGCACACCCGAGCCGAGAAATAAATCGTAGGGGACAACAGTAGTACCGATAATACCCAAAATAAGTAATCCTGCACCTGAACTTTGCGGAACAGTGGGAATAAAAACACCTTTTAAGATATCAGAAACCGAAGGTTTCAAAAGAACAGCCGTTGTAATAAAAGCTATTCCCATTAAAAAAACCACTCCTCCCATAAGTTTTGCAATGGTTTGAACAGAGCGTAAACTCAAAGCAATAAATGCTAAAACACCGATTATACTCACCAAAATGTATTGAGGAATATCAAAAATAAGCCCTAAACCTGCCATTGAACCTAAAATATTACCGGTTTCGTAAGCAGCTGAGCCTAATACAATAGCCCCAATAACCAACATTAAAACTAATCCTTTTGCAGAACGGTTTTCAAATTGTTTGGCAATCGCCTTTGCCAAATTCATTCCTGAATGAATAGTAACGCGCGCACTTGCTTCTTGCAATAAAATACAAGCAAGAGTTGAAAATGCCAATGCCCACATTAAATCGAAATGAAAATATGCACCTGCTTTGGTTGCAGTAGTAACAGTTCCGGGTCCGATAAAAGCAGCCGAAATTACTGACCAAAACAATACATTTAATATACGCGACTTAATTGTTGACATTTAAGTTATTCATTTTTTAAAATATTATCCATATGTATGGATACTTCCTTTTTGCGACGATATTTACTTATAAAATACAATACGGCAATACTCATAAAAAAACTGATTACTGCAACTATTATCACTAATAAATCAGGTTGATTAATTGCAATATCAAAAGCTTTGGCAATAGCTCTTACGATACTGATTATTCCCATAACCATAGTTACCCACATAACAATTGCCATTAAAATATTAGAAAGCCACCCGTTTGCATTGCCTTTGCCCATTAAAACGGGGTCATTTATTACATAAATTAAGAAAATACTGATAAATGGCAATATCAATCCATTAAAAGCTTGTGCCAAAATAATTGCCGGAATAGGTTTTATCTCCATTAAGCCAAAAAACAATCCTACTACTAAAACTCCGGTATAAACCAAACGAAAATACAGTCCTTGGGTTTTCCACCTGATTTTTGATTTTTCCTCAAAAAGACTTTGTGCAGTGAGTGCAGAAGCCAATGGTGCAGTAATTGCCGATGAAAAACCGGCTGCAAACATTCCAAACCCAAAAATATACACGGCATAACTTCCAATACGGTGAGTTAATGCCTGTGCTAATGTTTCATATGTAAATTCCGTTTCGATAACTGTTCCAACAGTCATTATTGCCATAGAAATAATACCTCCAAGAATAACAGCAACCGATAAACCAAAGCGCATTTCGCTAATTGCTTGTTTTTTATTTAGCACCCCTGAACCCAAAAATAAATCGTAAGGAACTACTGTGGTACCAATCAAACCAAGAATTAAAAGCCCTGCTCCTTCTGTTTCAGGAATTGTAGGTATGAAACTGCCTTTAAGAATCTCTCCAATAGGCGGCTTTAATTGTATGGCAGTTGTAAAAAATGCAAGCCCCATAAAAAAAACAATTCCGCCCATAAAACGGGCAATTCCTTGCATAGAACGAAAGTTAAGTGCTGCAAAAGCTAAAATACCAATAGCTGCCACCAGAATTTTTTGCGGAATATCAAAAACGAGGGAAAGTCCGGCAATAGAGCCGAGAATATTTCCGGTTTCATAAGCTGCCGAACCCAGAATAATTGCACCGATAACGAGTAAAAGGATTAAAGTTTTTGAAGGTTTACCTTCAAATTGTCTGGCAATGGCTTGCCCCAAGTTCATACCTGAATTTATGGTAATTCGCGCACTTGCTTCCTGTAAAAGCAAACAGGCAAAAGTTGAAAAAACCAAAGCCCACAATAAATCGAAACCAAAATTAGCTCCCGCTTTGGTGGCAGTGGTTACTGTTCCTGGTCCTATAAAAGCAGCAGAAACAACTGACCAAAACAACACATTTAATAAGCGGGATTTCAGGTTCTTCATTAATATATATGCTTAAAGCGAAAAATACGCAAGATTAATAAGTAGTTAAATAATCCGTTAAATACTTGATAATATCCTTATCTCCTAAATTATGGCTTCTCTCTGCCACCAAATATTTTTCTAATGCTTCGATTGGCTTTTTCCGATTAATCCAATCTCCACATTGAATTTTAACAGGATTATTTCTTCTACGATAAAACAGAGCGAAAGATTTGTTTTCATCGGAAAATTTAATATCGCTGCCTGCTGAGTAGGGCCAATAAGGAATTATGTCTAAATCATAACCTGCAGGGAACTCTCCGGAAGTACTTTCCAAATGATCGATACGTAACAAACAATAAAAATTTACAAGATACAATTCTCCAATGGTATAAGCATTTTTATCACTAAAATCAATATAAGCACTACCAATTTCTGATTTCATCAATTGACCTTGTGTATAGCACATACCTTGAAATTGACTGCCTTCCATATAAAAATCTAACCTGCCACCTTTACGCAGGGTTCCAAAAACAAACAAACGTATATTAGGAGTTCGTAAATTATTGAGCATATTATTTTTGTTTATTATATTGTTAATTTTAACAATAATACATAACAAGAAGTAAGCCAAAAACAGCTAATTATCTGAATAAAAAAATATGTATATCCATTGAATATACCGGTTTATTTTTGTTAATTTGCAGTATATCAAAAAATTAATTCTTAGTAAATCAAAAAATGAGCATAAAAAACAGAATTTTAAGGAAGTTTGGATTTAAAAAAGACCAAAACGGAATTATTAATCGCTATTTACGTGAAAACGGCGGGTGGCAATCTCATTTGATAAATACTAAAAATTTTATAGAACATTCAGCAAAAGCTAAAGAAAAAGAAACTTGTGTGATTTTGGGAAGCGGCTGGCTGCTGGATGTACCCGTAGATAATTTGAACGAAATTTTCAAAAAAGTATATCTTGTAGATATTGTCCATCCGAAACAAATTATACACAAATACAGAAAATATAAAAATATTGAATTTATAAAAGTAGATATTTCCGGATATATAAAGCCTGTATATGATTTTATAAAAAAGAATAGAAAAACGAAAACTTCTTTGAATCAAATAGTTCAACAATTTCCTGATGATTTTAATAAATTAATGAATAATGCGTCCATGATTGTTTCGGTAAATATCTTAAACCAATTGGATATTCTAATTTGTGATTATATTAAAAAATACGAAATGTATTCTGATGAAGAAATTAATAATTTTCGCAAAATTATTCAACAAAAACATATTGATTTGATGCCCCGGAACAAATCGTGCATTATCACCGATTACGAAGAGTTAAACTATGATGATAATATGAATTTAATCAATAAAAAATCTTTGATTTATGCCAATTTACCTAAAGGTAAAGCCATTCGGGAATGGAAATGGAATTTTGATTTTAGTAAAACTTATCATAACAATTATAAAACAGTCTTTAATGTAATGGCTTGGGATTTGTGAAATGTATATTACCTAAATTGAGCGATTATCTACTTCAATAAGCACCAATCTATTAAGTTAAAAAGATTTACAAAAAAAGACGCTAATACCTAAAGGTATTCTTGCTTTCTTTCTAAACTTTTTATTATCAATACCTTGGTACTTCTTTTTGTACATAATTGCTCAATTTAGATGATAAAGACATAATTTATATACCAACATTAACTATCTTCTAATATTTATAAAACTCTCTAAACGATTTCATCACCCAATAATGATCGTCCACACCGGCAAGTTCTCTAATGGCATGCATTGCCAACATCGGATTTCCAATATCAACAGAACGAAAATCCAATTGTCCGGATGAAATACTCCCTAATGTAGAGCCTCCTTTTATATCGGAATGATTTACATATTTTTGTACCGGAATATTTGCATTACGGCAAATCATTTCATATACGGCACTCGAATCGCTGTCGGTAGTATATTTTTGATTTGCATTGATTTTTATCACCGGACCTCCATTAATAACCGGTTGGTTTACGGGGTCATGTTTTTCCTGATAATTAGGATGTAATGCATGCGCCATATCGGCACTGATTAAAAATGAATTGGCTACTGCACGATAAAATGACTCAATATCGTTTTTAAATTGAAATACAATCCTTTGTAAAACACTTCGTAAAAAAGGCGAGCCGGCACCTTGTTTTGACAAACTGCCTACTTCTTCATTATCAAAACATACCACAACTTGGGTCGCCTCTGTTGGCTGGCTGTCAAGCATTGCTTGAATACCGGCATGTACCATTGCCAAATCATCTAATTGACCGGAAGTAATAAACTCATTATTCAAACCAATGAGCATTCCTTTACCGTAATTAGTAAAATTCAAATCAAAATCAAGAATATCATCTTCATTAATATTTAACTCTGATGCAATAAGTTCACTTAATAAATTGTTTTTTTCCAGTTTTTCTTTAAGTATTGATAAAACCGGCAGCATCATTTTTTGATTTTCAATTTTCAAGCCGTTATTTACCTCTCTGTTTAAGTGGATTGCCAGACTTGGGATTATTGCAATGGGCTTTTTAACATATAAAAATTTAGAAATCGGTTTTAAAGGATTATCACTTTTTATACTTACCCTGCCTGCAAGCGAAAGCGGACGGTCAAACCAAGATGAAAGAATTGCCCCGCCATACACTTCAGTGTTTATTTTCAAATATCTGTCTTTTACTACTATTTCAGGTGAAGGTTTTACTTTAATCGTCGGTGAATCAGTATGGGCAGCAATTAAGCGGAAGCCTTTTTCTTCAATTTTCCCCGTTCCGGTAACAAAAGCAATTATTGCCGAATCGTTTTTTGAAACAAAATACTTTGCTGCTCTGCGTAAATCCCATTGTTCTTCGGGGTGAAGTTCTTTATATCCTCTACGTAATAAAGCCGCTTTTATGTTCCTGACTGCATGAAACGGACTTGGACTTGCATCAATAAAATCAATTAAATCATCTGCTAATTTATATTTTTCTTCTGTCATATTTATTGGTGTTTGTTTTATTTTACCTAAATTAATAAAGTTAAAAATAGATAAATTTATTGATATCTTAAATTTTTTTTTGAAAAAATAAAGATACGAATCAATTGTACGAAAACTATATCAATATAGAGAATAAGAATAAGCTTATTTAGATTAAATCCAAATATTAATTATTTTTTAATTATTTTTGTAAAAAATCAAATCTTAAAAAATATGAATTACCCAAAAAAAGTTAAAATTGGTGATATTACCGTTCGTGATGGATATCAACACGAAGAGATTTTTATTCCTACAGATGCCAAGGTATGGATGGCAGAACAACTTATTCTTGCCGGATTTAAAAATATTGAAGTAACTAACTTTGGAAATCCACGCGGAATGCCACAGTTTAAAGATGCCGATGAAGTAATGAAACGTTTACGCTCAAGTAAATTAATTGCCGATTTAATAGATGATGTTACCATAACGACAGTTACTATTCGCGAAAGAGCAATTGAGCGAGCTATCCAAGCAAAAAAAGAAGGTTGGGGACCGGACAGAATACTGTTAATGGTTTCTACGAGTGAATCACATCATCGCAAAAACTCCGGTTTATCATTAAAAGATTATTGGAAAATGAGTGAAGAATATATAAAAAAAGCGAATGATGCCGGTCTTAAAGTAAACGGAACAGTTAGTACTATATGGGGCTGCCCGATTGAAGGACCAACTGAAATGAAAAAAGCAGTAGAGTTTACCAAGCGATGGCTTGACATAGGAGCAAGCGATGTGGAACATGCCGATCATGACGGTTCTGCTACTCCTGACAGAGTATATAGTTATTACTCAATGATTTTAGACGCAATACCCGACACATCAAAGCATATTGTACACTTTCATACCACACGTGGCTGGGGTTTAGCAAATGTTTTGGCGGCTTTACAAGCAGGTATGACTCATTTTGAATCGGCTTTGGGTGGTATTGGCGGACAGCCCGCTAATTTTGTTAGTGGCGTACCTGTGAGTGGAACAGGTGCTTATTATTATGCAGACCCAAATCTTGCCGGATTAGTTTCAACCGAAGACATGATTGTTATGATGGATGAAATGGGAATTGATTTGGATGGAATAAATGTGGATAAAGTTCTGGAACTGGGTAAAATGAATGAAAAAATTGTAGGCAGACGCTTACG
>JALSLF010000291.1 GCA_026988445.1 Bacteroidales bacterium | reverse complement strand
GGCTCAACCATAACATTAAAGCGTCTTAACAAAAGAGGCTATCTATCAATGATTAGTTTATTTCAAAAAGTTTCACCACACTTTAAGACCTATCCGCTTTTTCCTATGATTTAGAGAACCGCCGTATACGAGAACCGTACGTACGGTGGTGTGAGAGGTGCACTGGCTACCATTAGGTAGTCAGCCATCTACTCGATTGAACTAATCCTCCTTTCAGGAGGAAACTTTACCCTACTGGTAAGTCAAATTTACTATTTTTTTGTAAACTTGTACATTAAACTTTAAAATTTATGATTATGATTTATGAAAAAAAACAAAAACTATTGTAGAAAAGGCAATAGAACAAATTGAAGGCTTTGATGTTTTATGCAATTTATTGGAAAAAAACTTTTCTATTAACAATAAATCGCAAAGCACCTTACAAAACTATACCCGCTGTTTGGCTCATTTGGCATTGCATGCCAAAGAGAGCCCCGAAAAATTAAACAAAGAAAGTATTAACGATTATTTGTATTACTGTAAAAACCTTCACAAAACCCCATCGGAAAGTTTTTTCAAACATACCGTTTATGGATTGCGTGCCGCTTACAAAGTTTTTAATCTCGAAGATAAACGCATACAACTCCCACAAATAAAAAATTCGGGAAAACTACCGGTTGTATTAAGCAAAGAAGAAGTTCGCCGTTTTATAAAAGCTCCCAAATATTTGAAACACCGCTTGATTATTGCCACTTTATACGGATGCGGATTAAGAAGTTACGAACTTACAAATCTGAAATTATCTGATATTGATTTTGATAGGATGACGGTTTTTATAAAAAGACAAAAAGGTAATGCAGACAGGTATGTACCACTGAGCCAACACTTGGCAAGAGGCTTAAAAAAATACATTGCAACGGAACACCCTGTTAAGTATTTATTCAACTCACAAGTAACAAAAGAAGGTGCTCCGCGTGGTATTACTACACGTGGCATACAATGGGTTATAAAAGAAAACCGTAGTAAAATCGGGACACATAAAAAAGTAACGGCACATACTCTTCGCCACAGCTATGCTACGCATCTATTAGAAGATGGTCTTAACATTATGGCCATAAAAGAACTTTTGGGTCATGCCATGATTGAAACTACCTTAATCTACCTTCATGTTGCCAATACAGGAACATCAGCTAAATTTAGTCCATTAGATACTTTGTACAATAAAAAGTAGCTAATGTGTTCTAAATATAAAGTTTCGGATATTATCAATTTACGTGTTGATAAAATAGAAAGTATTTGCAAAAATACGTGGAAATCAAGAGCACTTCATGCTATAAGAAAATGCAGAACGGCAGCACTTGGCGGTCATGTAGATAAATGTGAACATTGCGGAAAAATCAGCATCAGTTACAATAGTTGCCGTAACAGGCATTGTCCCACTTGTCAGGGACATAAAATAGAGCAATGGACACAGGCACGCCTGTGTGAATTATTACCGGTAAAATATTTTCACCTGGTATTTACCATTCCCGCATTATTGAATCCGCTTGCGTTTAAGTATCCAAAACGGGTATATGCAATTCTTTTCAAAAGTGCATGGAAAACCTTATCGCAATTTGCCGAAAATCCCAAACATCTTGGTGCCAAAGCGGGAATGATATCGGTATTGCATACATGGGGACAAAATTTAGAACTGCATCCACATTTGCACTGCATTGTGCCGGGCGGAGGTATTACCGCTTCGGGGAAATGGAAACACGCAAAAAGCAAAGGTAAATATTTGTTTAATGTAAAGAGTATGAGCAAAATGTTTCGGGCAATTTTTGTTAAGATGCTCAGAAAAGAAATTCCCGAATTAAAACAAGAATTATTTGATGGTTTATTCAAACAAAATTGGGTAGTTTATACAAAACCTCCGGTTTTAAAACCCGAAACAATAGTTGAATATCTTGCTAGATATACGCATAAAGCAGCTATAAGCAATCACAGGATATTAAATATTGATAAAGAAAAAGGAAAAGTAACATTCAGTTTGAAAGATTATCGAAAAAATGGAGTAAAAACAAGATTAACTCTAAATTTTGATGAATTTATCCGAAGATTTTCATTGCATATTTTACCCAAAGGGTTCACAAAAATCCGTCATTACGGATTTTTGAGCAGTAGTTGGAAAAGAGAAAAGCTACCTGCCTTACAAGCAAGTTTTGAAGGCTTTCAAGCACAAGCAAAAGAGCAGGGAAAAGCAAACGAAACTACTTGTTTATTAAATAAGTGTCGGTTTTGCGGAAAAGGAAGTCTTA
>JALSLF010000290.1 GCA_026988445.1 Bacteroidales bacterium | reverse complement strand
TTATTTATAAACTGCTTGAAATCAGGACTAAGTTGTGGTTCTAATTCTTGTTTGCTTTCAACAGGTTCTTCTTTATTAACAGCGTTTGTTATTTCTTCAATTTTTACATCACCGGGCAAATTATTTTGTTGGGCATCATCACCGGTACTTTCGTCATTGTTGCAAGACCATGCTATTAATGAAAAAAATAGAAAAGTTAAAAATAGCTTCTTCATTGAATAAATTTTTAAGGTTATCGTTTATTAAGTTAAATATTGATGTAAAATTGTAAAATAAACTTTAAATCTACAAATATTTTAAAAATTTTCTAAGCAAAACAATAAAAAACCGTAAATTCTTATCAATTTAGAATAAAGAATTTACGGTAAAATACAAATATTGAACAAATTATTTTACAATGGTCATTTCATCAATTAAATGTTTTGCTCCACCTAATTTATCCATAATAAACAATACATAACGGATATCTACATTAATGGTACGCTGTAATTCCGGTTCAAAAGCAATATCACCGCTCATGGCTTCCCAGTTACCATCAAAAGCCAAGCCGATTAATTCACCGTTTCCGTTCATTATCGGGCTGCCTGAATTACCACCGGTAATATCGTTGTTTGAGATAAAACAAACACGCATTTTACCATCTTTATCGGCATAAGGTCCGTAATCTTTTTGGTTGTATAATTCTTTTAATTTTTCGGGTACCGAAAATTCAAAATCTCCGGGAATTTCTTTTTCCATAACTCCTGCCAAAGTGGTGTAGTAATCATAAATTACGCCATCGCGCGGACGATAATCGCCTACCTTACCATAGGTGAGACGCATGGTAAAGTTTGCATCAGGATAAAAAAGCTTATCTTTTTGCATCTCCATTAATCCCGCAAGGTATAAACGGCGCCCTTTTGCCAAATTTTCGTCATATTTTTTTGATGCAGCGCGTAATTCATCATATTTCTCATAAATAGATTTTGCAGCAATGTAGGCAGGATCTTTTGCCAAATTTTCTTTTGACGGATTTTTCATAAATTCATCAAATTTTGCTTGACTTGCAAAAATCGAATTTGCGTATAAATCATCTACGTATTTTTCAAAATCATTTTTGTATTGATTTTTGATAATGGAAAAGAAAGTGGGATGATATTTTTCTGCCACATCATTATT
Organism: Bacteroidales bacterium; assembly: GCA_026988445.1. GTDB lineage: Bacteria > Bacteroidota > Bacteroidia > Bacteroidales > NBLH01 > NBLH01. The sequence goes on along the minus strand of JALSLF010000290.1, from coordinate 1,132 downwards.
AAATAATTTCAACATTGCCAAAGCAATTTTTTTGTCGGTAGGCATATTGTAGTTTTTATAAAAATTTGTTGCATAGGCTTTTGTTTCGTCCGGTTTATCTATCATATCGGCTATGCGTTTTGCAAAATAATAAATTTCAATACCGCGTATCATGGTTTCCGAAATGTATTGTGTTGCATTTACATATTCTTTACGTCCTTGATAAGCATTTTTAATTAATGTAAGCGCTTCACCGTATTTTGCCTGCAATTTAGGGTTTGACGAATACCATTTTACAAACTGTTCTTCGGTAGCTTGTTTTTTTGCACGTACATTTAATTTTTTTAAACCTCTGTTCATTCCAATAGAGTTTTTCCAATAATTACTTGAACGGGCAAATTTTGATGAATACTGTATGCGTACTTTTTCATCGGCTTTCATATCAGCCATCATAATTTCTTGACGGATGCCGCGAATTTTAATACGGTTGGTATTGGTTATATTAATTAGTTCATCAATTCCGTAGGAAGTCATATAGCGATTCGTGCGTCCGGGATAACCTACAATCATGGTAAAATCACCTTTTTCAACTCCTTTTAAAGATACCGGTAAGAAATATTTTGGCTTTAAAGGTACGTTCTCGGGCGAATAGTCTGCCGGTTTGCCATCGGGACTCATATATACACGAAACACACTAAAATCACCGGTATGGCGAGGCCAAACCCAGTTATCGGTATCGTAACCGAATTTTCCTATCATTTCAGGAGGAGTGCCTACCAAGCGTACATCGCTGTATTTTTCATAAATAACCAAATAATAACTGTTTCCGTTAAAAAATGACTGAACGCTTGCAATATAATTATTGTCTTTGTTAGCTTTATCAACTATTTTTTTGCTGATTTTATCTATAATTGCCTGTCTTTGTTCTTCGGTCATTTTAGGGTTTAGTTTTTTATTTATTTGAGCGGTAACATCTTCTATTTTTACTAAAAAACGAACTGAAAGACCGGGTATTGGTAATTCATCTTTATAGGATTTTGCCCAAAAACCATCTCTTAAATAATTATGTTCAACAGAACTTTGCGATTGAATAGCTCCGTATCCGCAATGGTGATTGGTTAACAATAAGCCGTTTGGCGAAACAATTTCAGAT
>JALSLF010000289.1 GCA_026988445.1 Bacteroidales bacterium | reverse complement strand
TTGGATAACGGCAAAATTGAATTAGACGATAAAGGACATTTAATTGCCGGCACCTTGTCTGAAAACCAATACTTTTTTAACGGAAAAAATGCTGCGGTTTATTGCATGAAAAATTATGAAGTACGATTTTTCCCTTCGGGAATTATTCAATCGGGCTATTTAAGCCGTAATCAGATGTTTTACAATGGTGCTTATCAAGAAGTATATCTTTTACGCGGACGAAAATTTGAACTTTACGAAAACGGTACCTTGAAATCAGGCTATTTAGACAGAAATCAGGCTTTTGTAAACGGAAGAAAGCAAGATGTGTACTGCTTGATGAATACAAAAATAATGTTTTACCCTTCGGGTTATGTGCAGTTGGCTACGCTTGATTCAAATCATAAATTTTACAATAGAAACCGTAAAGCATTTTTGTATCATAAAAAAGATGTAGTTTATTTAAGTGAGGACGGATTTATTGATTAACTCGGAATAGCATGAATTAAGTGGAATAAAGTAAATATAGAATGGATGTCTGACTTTTGGCGAATGGTTGCTGGTTACTGGTTACTGGTTTGTCCTTTGTCCTTTCATAAATATGGCTGTTAAGGTGTTCCTAATTATATAAACCCAATTTATATTTCTCCTGTAAAATAGTGATAGAACCATTAACTTTATTCATCTTGCAGTGGAACTGCTCCCATTTCAATCAGTGTATCGTCATAATCATCGGCTTTATAAAAAAGGTATTTGAATAGTTTAACGGCGGTTTTAATATGCAAATCCGTTTCATGAATTTGCATCATTGCCAAAACAATATTCCCTTGCTGAATACTAAACGAAAGCCCTTTTAAGTAATTATTTTCCATTAATAAATATTCGTAGATATTATGTTTTTCTTCATCGGGTAATTTACATAATACTGCGTTTGCCTTTATATATCTTGATTTATCATCAAAGGCAATTCTGATTAGGGCACTGCCTTCCTCAATTTCCCAATAATTCATGCCAACGCGTGAAATTGCTGTTTCATAATTTAGTTTTTTAATAATTTCTTCAAGTTTTTTTGCTGTTGGTACCGGTTCATGCTTTTTTTCTTTTATCAGATATTCATCTATGGGTGTTTGGCAATTCGGACAAGCGCTGTTTTTAAGTTCATTTATTGATAAAATATTTTTGCATCCATTGCAGCGGGTAGCCCGATTTATACCGCTTGTACTATATTCATCAATACTTTTTAAAATAGTGTTGAGCGGAAGAGCCGTGCATATTTCATTATCTGCACGATTAACAATCATTCCCAAAAGTTCTAATTGCTCATTTAAAAGAGCTGTTCCGGGAATTACCTTTTCACATTTTAAATTGCTGGTAATTAGTTTTAAATAATTGTCTTTTTTACCTGCTTTCAAAACTTTAGCATTATAAAGATTAAAATCATCAGCAAATAAACAATTCATTGCCAAAACTGTTTCATCTTCATGCAGCTTACCGGTATCGCCGGTTTTTATTTTTGGAAATAGTACTCCTGCCGGAACTTCTATGCAGGCAATATTATTTATAGGGTCGGTAAATAAAACTTTTGCCAAAGTTCTCGGGAAACGTTTGCCGGAAATAAGCACTTGCTTGTTTCCGTAAATATTTTTTAATGCGGTAATTATTAAATTGTATTGCGGCAACACAAAACCGGTGCTAATTACTTGTGGACTTGCAATTTTTATTAAAATTGATTTTATATTGTTTTGTTCCGTTTGCATTTCGTTTTAAAATCTAAATTAATATTGCATTGCATTTGCAAATTGGGCTAAAAAACTAATCAAAAAACTGTATTTATCTTCAAATTTAAGTTTTTCTACATTAAAATTTAGCTTTTGTTCATTTTTTCTTGTATTTCGTTGTGTTTTGTTAATGTATTCTTTAATTAGTTTTTCGTTAAATTGAACAGCACTGCCGAAAAAAATATCTTCAAAACCGGAATTCCTAAAAAAATCAAGATGATAATATTGCCACAGTATCCATAATGTTTTTTCTTGATTTGGGCTTAAACCAAATTTATAAGTTACTTCACCAAGAGTATTTTCCAAAATTAATTCACCACTTTCAAAAAGCTTTTCGTCAAGGTAAGAAATCGCTTTGCTTAAATTGCTTTCAATGTATTTTTTTATTTTTTGTGTAGAAGTCGTTTCTTTTTCGGGAAATGTTTTAATAATGTATTGTAAATCCTTTTTCAGTTTATCATCATTGGTACTTATTAATTCTGATATTTTATTCTTAATGCTTTCGTTTAATTTGCTACTTTCTTTTTCATTTGTTTGTAAAATATCAT
>JALSLF010000288.1 GCA_026988445.1 Bacteroidales bacterium | reverse complement strand
GAGCCTTTTATGACACCGGAAACTACTTATGAGAAAGAAGGCTTTTTTGGTAATGTAGTTTTTTCCAACGGACATATCGTTTTTCCCGATGGTAAAATTAATATTTACTACGGCACCAGCGATGAATATAGTTGCTTGGTGCAAACAACAGTGAACGATTTATTAAAAACCTTAAATTAAAGCTTATGAGAATTATATATATATCCACTTATCCTCCAACAGAATGTGGTATTGCCACCTATACAAGCTACCTCCAAGCTGAAATTAAAAACCAAGGTATCGAAGTATATGTTTTAAGCCAAAACGGAGCAAAAGGAAATAATGTTTTTGAAGTATTTAATCCTGATGATAAAGATATAGCCTACAGATTATTTCACATGATTTCAAAATTAACGCCTGATTTGGTGCATATTCAGCATGAGTTTGGTTTATACGGTTATGAACGCGGAATTCAGATAATTGATTTTTTACTTCGCTGCAAAATAGCAGATATTCCGGTAGTTACAACATTACACACTGTGTATCTTAAACCGGCATGGAAAGAACGGATGATTACTTCCGAAATATTACGCTTAAGTAAAGAAATTATTGTACACGAAAGCTATCAAAAAGAATTTTTAATATCAGAATACAAATGCTTAAAAGAAATTCATGTTATCTCACATGGAGTACGTAAAACCGAAACCATAAAAACGGCAAAAGAATTATTGGGATTAAGCAGTAAAAAGGTGGTATTGTTAGCCGGATATTTTCGTACAAGCAAACATTTTGAAAAATTGATTGATATATTTCCGGATGTATTGGCGCGTGTACCCAATGCGGTCTTGCTAATTGCATGCCGCTTGCGTATTGCCGAGCACAACGAAAAGCGCGAACAACTCCTGCGTATGATGCGTTTTTTGGACAATAAAGAACACATTCGTATTTTGAAAGGACAATTTCCGCAAAAAACGCTTGATAACATTATGAGTGCAGCCGATGTGGTAGTTATGCCCTATTCAGCAGGTGCGCAGAGTGGAATGTTGGCGCAATTTTCGGCACACAATATTCCGGTAGTAAGTTCCGATTTGTTAAGTTTTAAAACGTGGAACAAAGAAACCGGCGGTGGGCTTACCTCATTCACCAATGATGACTACGTAAATAATATCTGCAAAATTTTAAATGATGATGCTTTGGCTGAAAAAATGCGTAAAAGTATTCAAAAAAGCAACGAACACCGTTTTTGGGATGTAGTAGCAATTAAACACCTGCATATTTATGAAAATATAGTAGCAAAAGAAGATGATATAGCCGAGTATTTTTATGTGCCTGAAACGAATAAATAATATATTTCAGGCAGAAATTTGTACTTTAAAACCTTCTTTTTCCAGCAGATTGCTTATTGATTTTAATTCGTCATAGCTTACTTTTACCAAATCGGGGCTTGGTGTATCGCGCGCTATGGTATAAATCATTACTAATTGAGGGTTTACTTCTTTTACCAACTTAATCCAAGCAGATAGTTCCTCGGGTGTTGTATTATCTACTTTTTTGCCGTCATACGCTCCTTTTACAAACATAGTTTGTAAGATAAATTTACCGTCAAATTGTTTCATATTTTTCACTACATTCTCAATACGATAAAAACCTAAGGGATTATTAAGCAGTTTAACGGTTTCGTCAATACCTGAATCTAATTTTAAAATATTATCATCAACTTTTTTAAGTGCTTCAACAATTTTGGGTTTATGTATTAATGTAGCATTGGATAAAACGGCTATTTTGGCAGCCGGAAAATATTTATTACGTAATTCAATACTATCATCAATAATTTGAGGAAATTCCGGATGCATAGTTGGTTCACCGTTTCCTGCATAAGTAATTACATCCAAGGCTTCACCGTTTTGGAGCATCTCCGATAATTTTTCATCCAGTTTTTGTTTTACCAAGTTTCTTGGGTGAAATTCTGCTTTTAAATCTTTTTTTCCGGGTGTCCAACCACATTCACAATAAATGCAATTAAAATTACACAGTTTTGAATCGTTGGGCAATAAATTAATTCCCAAAGAAATACCCAATCGCCTACTTTTAACCGGTCCAAAAATTATTTTATCAAATAAAAAAGTTGCCATATTTATATTATTGTTAGAAAAGAGTGCGCAAATGTACTGAAATTAAATTTGTATTTAAAATTAACAAAGCGATTCACAGAGTACGTATGTTCAAATTTTCTCATCGAATTAAAAATAAGACAAAATTGAGGCTTAAAAACAATATAAAAGATAATTTATTCAAGTAATTACGAATATTATTTTCAAAAGCAACAGCACC
>JALSLF010000287.1 GCA_026988445.1 Bacteroidales bacterium | reverse complement strand
TGTCCATATTAAATTATCTTGACTCTGCCGACCGTGATTTCTCGGATGTATGGAACACAGTAGTCGATGACAGTACTGTTTTTTTTGTTTCACGAGAAGCCGTTTTCAGGTTTCATTATCGAGATACAGAGATAAATCGGGATTATAAAGTTTGGAAGGCAGAAAGTGTGCCTTATATTTTTGCTTATGATGTAAATAAAACTTTTTATTTTTATCATTACGGAAAAGGTATTTTGAAATACAAAAACGATAGTTTGGTTCAGGTTTCCGGAGCCGATGAGCTTAAAAAGTATTTTATTTGGCAAATGTTTCCCTACAAAAACGGTAAAATTCTCTTAGCCACAAGCAAGGGTTTGTTTATTTATAATCCGCAAGCTGAAAATAAGGATGAATTTGTTACAACATTAGGCTTTGATGAAAAGGAACTTGTTAAAACGAATGAATTTATTAAAGAAAACCAACTATATTCAGCTACACAAATAAATGATTCCACTTTTGCATTGGGTACCATTTTAAAAGGGATTATTATTGTAAATCAAAAAGGAAAAATTCTTTGGAATATTGATAAAAATTCCGGTTTGGCAAATAATACCGTTCATCATTTATATTTTGATAAGTCCGGAATTTTATGGGCTTCAACTGCATATGGCGTTTCTAAAATTGAATTTTCCGTACCTATTAGCTATTGGGATGAAGCAGGTGGCTTAAAAGGCTCTATTTATACAGTACACCGAAGTAAAGGACAAGTGTATGCAGGAACTAATATCGGTGTGTTTTATTTAAAAAATAACAGGTTTTATCCTGTAAAAGGTATTACCGGGAAAGATGCAATTCAGTGTTTTGATGTGCAGACGGTTGTAGATAAAATAAATCCTGAGAACAGGAAAGTATTGGTAGCAGCAAATGCGGCAATTTATGAGCTAAAAGATTTTACGGCAAAAAAAATCGGGAATTACTCCTTATACGGCTTTGTGCCTTCTCGGGATTCTTCTAAACTTTATTTTTTTGAAGATAATGTACTTTTTAGCGTACAATTATCTGATGGGAAATATGAATTTAGTGATTCGCTTGCTGTTTTTGATGGATTTCCGGTATCAATATCTGAATCTTCCGGCTCGGATTTGTGGGTAATTGAGGATGATTTACCGGTTTTATTGAGCAAGCTTTCCGGTGGCAAATATTTGTATAAACAAATACATTTTGACAAAAATCCTTTGTTTTCAAAACTTAAATTTCACGATGTTTTGTTGTTTAACAATACGAATTACTTTATTTCTGATAGTGCAATTTATATATTTGACAAACAAAATAATACTTTTAAAAAAGATACAAGCTTATTTTCGGGTATTCTAAATTCAATAAATGATAAGTTTGTGTTTTTGGAAAAAGTAAATGAGCGTACAACTTTATTGCTTGTTGAGAAAAATAAGAAAAATAAAATAGTACTTATTCGTAAAAATGAGGAACATTTTAGTTTAGACACAACCCTTTTTAAACGCTTAGCTCAAATAGATGCTGTTTATGTTGATAATAACTACTTGTGGGTGCTTACCGTAAATAAATTATATCATATCGATATAAAAAAGCCGTTTTTTCCGGCTCCGGAACCTAAAGTATTGATTACGGCTATTAAAATAGCAGCTGACTCGTTAATTGCTGCAAATATTATTGAATCAAAAAATCCTTACCTGCTTGATTTTGAGAACAACAATATGGTTTTTGAATATGCTTTACCTTACTTTTTTGATGAAGATGCAACTATGTACAGTTACCGCTTGGAAGGCGATAAGCATCTTAATAAATGGTCGGCTTGGAGTAAGGATACAAAAAAAGATTTAAGTAACTTACACGAAGGAGATTATACTTTTTTTGTTAAAGCACGTAATGTTTTTGGTGAGGAAACAGTTCCTACTGCGTACCGGTTTAAAATTCTTCCACCTTGGTATCGTTCTGTTTGGGCTTATATATTTTATTTATCTGTGGCTGTATTGTTTATCCGGTTGCTAATTAAATGGAACACCCGCCGGTTAATAAAAGAAAAGGAAAGGCTTGAACAAATTGTAAAAGAGCGAACTGCTGAAATTGAACAGCAAAAGGAAGAGATTCAAGTCCAAGCAGAAAATCTAAAGGAGAGTAATAGCTTGCTTGAAGAAAGAAATGAAGAAATTAATCAGCAAAAAGAAGAAATTCAGGCAATTCTTGACAACTTGCAAGAAGCTTATGAATCAATTACCTATATGAATGCCGAACTTGCAAGGGCTAATGCAGATATAAAAAAGACCAATAAAAAACTTACAGACAGTATTCTTTATGCTAAAA
>JALSLF010000286.1 GCA_026988445.1 Bacteroidales bacterium | reverse complement strand
GCGTAAAGTTTTCAGAGATAAAAATCAAAAAGAGTATGTTAGTGAAACTTTAGCACAAGAAATTAATGTTCAGGCTTTAGATATTCGCCAAACAACACAATTTAAAAGGCTTTTTTCCGATTATACTACCAATTTAAAGCAAAACGCATTAGCTCCACATATAGGCAATGAAAATTTCAGGCGTGCAATTCTTGATTACGGCACAAAAGATTTCGAAAAATATGATGTACGGCTAAAAAGTGATATAGAACGCTTATTAAAAAATATGAAAAAACGCTTTGGCTACACTAAAAAAAATGCAATTAAAGCAATTATCTATATTATTGATAAAAAGTAGTGTATTTGCCCATGCAGATTACCGGCACCCACGCTCCCGTTAAAGGATTATATCTTCTGTGTGGATGGTCTTCTAAATTAAATTGATGCACAATAATTATATAGCTTTATAACAAACCGGTACCATTTGCAATTTGAACAAAATGTATATCGGTTTCTTTTCCGGTAATTTCACAATAATCTTTTGCTATATGTTCGGCAAAACTTTCCATTTGTTCACGTTTTACCAAATTAATGGTACAACCGCCAAATCCTCCTCCCATCATACGTGCACCTATAACAGATGAGCTTTTACGTGCAAGCGAAAACAATACATCTAATTCGGAACAGCTTACTTCATATTCATCACGCAAACCTTCGTGCGATTGATACATTAATTCTCCGAATTTTTCATTATTATTTTTTTGTAATGCTGCAAAAGCTTCTTCCACCCTCTTATTTTCTTTCACAACATAAGCACATCTTTTAAAAACAACAGAATCAAATTCACTTTTATGTTCTTCCAGCATTTCAATACTAATATCACGCAGAGCTGTAATTTTACTATCATGTTTTTTCATTATAGCTACACCTTGTTGACATTCTTTTCTACGTGCATTATATTCAGATGAGGCCAACTCGTGTTTAACATTGCTATCACAAAGTACGATACCGTAATCTTTCATATTCACATTAGCATAGATATAATCTAAAGTCCGGCAATCCAATTTTAAAGCATTATTTTCTTGTCCGTACATACTGGCAAACTGGTCCATGATTCCACACATTACTCCGGCATACTCGTGCTCGGCTTTTTGAGCCATTTTTACCATTTGCAGTTTATCAACCGAAAAATTAAATAACACATTGATTGCATAGGCAAATCCATTTTCAATAGCTGCCGAGGATGATAAGCCGGCTCCCATTGGGATATTTCCACCAAAAACACAATCAATACCGGCATCTATAACTAAACCGACTTTTTGATATTGGGCAACTACACCCAATAAATAATTTGCCCAAGAAGTATTGCTTTTAGATAATTCATTAATATTCATTTCGAAACTTTCGTTTAAATCAAAAGCATAAAATCGAAACTTATCGATGGAATTTTTTGCTAAAGCAAAATGTACTTCTTTATCAATAGCTGCAGGAAAAACAAATCCATCATTATAATCGGTATGCTCTCCGATTAAATTAATACGCCCGGGCGAACGTAACATTAAAGGTTCTGTTTGAAAAATATCTTTAAATTTATCTTTTATTGCTTGTGAATTCATTGTTATTGTTTTTTGATAGAACTTTACTGTTCCCTAAGAGGATTAGCAATTTTATCTATACCTTTATTCAAATGAATGTCTTTTGGACCTTGCCAAGCCAATACTAATACTTGCTTTTACGGCAAAATAATAATTCCCAAAATCACTTTCACAGGGAATGCTTGTATTGCCAAAAAATTTACTGTATTCTGCCGATAAATTAAAAACATCATAAAATGAAAAACCAAATAATGGGCGAATACCAAATTTTAAACCACTACCACTATAGATTAATCCGTAAATACCGGATCCAAAACCAATATAAGGACGGATTTTCCAATAGGTAAAAAGATAATTTACCGTAGGTAAAACCGAATAAACCTCATAGGCAGTAATGGCATCGGTAGTATAATTTTCTGTTACAAAATTAAATTCAAAGTTTAAACCGAACTGCCAATTTTGATTGTAATTCCAAACAGGCATTAGATGAACTCCGCCCCCCATGTTTTTATCATTATGATTTCCTATATCCGAATTAAATACACGTTCGGGCAGTGCAAATTGAAAACCGGCATTTAAACGAATATCTTTTTTTTGCGCAAAAAGATTAACTGACAATAAAATTAAAACAATAACAATAACTTTTCTCATAATGGACTTTGATTATTTTCTAAAACAACACTATCCACATCGGTACTATATCCTGCAAATATGCCAAAACCATTTTCAATATTAGTATATACCTGCAC
>JALSLF010000285.1 GCA_026988445.1 Bacteroidales bacterium | reverse complement strand
CAACACATATTCCGCAAGAAGCGGTTTTTGCTTTAAAAAATATTGAAAACCCGCGTTTTCTAATTAATTTTATTTGTTCAAACAGCGATATTCCGGCAGCAGATAAGCAAAAATTATTGGAAACAGATGAATTAAAGCTCAGAGCTGAAAACTTACTGCAACTTTTGAGCCTTGAAGTTCAGAAGCTGGAGCTTAAAGACGATATACAAAACAAAGTTAAATCGGATATTGAACAGCAGCAAAAAGAGTATTTTTTGCATCAACAAATGAAGGCAATCCAGAATGAGTTAGGAACGGATCCTGTGGATTTGCAAATTGAAGAATTACGAAAAAAAGCCGAAGGCAAAAAATGGTCGAAAGAGGTTGCTGAAGTATTTGAAAAAGAAATACTTAAATTACAACGCACCAATCCGGCATCGCCGGAGTACGGAAACAATATTACTTATTTGCAAACCTTGGTTGATTTGCCTTGGAATGAATATACCGAAGATAATTTTGATTTAAAACATGCTCAAAAAATTTTGGATAAAGACCATTTCGGTTTAGAACAAGTAAAAGAACGAATTTTAGAACATCTTGCCGTTTTAAAATTAAAAGGCGATTTGAAAGCACCGATTATTTGTTTGTTAGGACCTCCCGGAGTAGGTAAAACATCTCTTGGTAAATCAATTGCCACTGCGCTAAATCGAAAATTTGCGCGCATTTCGCTGGGTGGCTTGCACGATGAATCTGAAATTCGCGGACATCGTAAAACCTATATCGGGGCTATGCCGGGGCGTATTATTCAGAGTATTAAAAAAGCAAAATCATCAAACCCTGTTTTTATTTTAGATGAAATTGATAAAGTGGGTAATGATTTTAGAGGCGACCCTTCGTCAGCGCTATTGGAAGTATTAGACCCGGAACAAAACAGTACTTTTTACGATAATTATTTGGAATTGGAATACGATTTATCAAAAGTAATGTTTATTGCAACGGCTAATTATTTGGGAAATATTAGTCCGGCTTTGCGCGATAGGATGGAGATAATTGATATAAGCGGTTATTTGGTTGAAGAAAAGGTGGAGATTGCCAAAAGACATTTGTTACCCAAACAATTGAAAGAGCATGGATTGAAAAAATCGCAATTATCATTAAGCAAAAATGTGCTTGAAAAAATTATTGAGCATTATACGCGTGAATCGGGGGTACGTCAATTAGATAAACAACTGGCTAAACTTGCTCGGAAAATTGCAAAAAAAATAGCTTTTGAAGAAAAATATAATCCGAAACTAAAAATTGACGATTTAAAAGAATTTTTAGGAACACCGAAATTTTCAAAAAGAGCTTATCAAGGCAATGAGTATGCCGGAGTAGTTACCGGTTTGGCTTGGACAGCGGTTGGTGGTGAAATATTACTTATTGAAACCAGCCTGAGCCGTGGCAAAGGCAATTTAACACTTACCGGAAACTTGGGTAATGTAATGAAAGAGTCGGCTGTGATTGCTTTGGAGTATATTAAAGCTCATAATGATTTGTTAGGGATTGATGCTTCTATATTTGATAATTGGAACATTCACCTGCATGTGCCCGAGGGTGCAATACCCAAAGACGGTCCTTCGGCAGGTATTACTATGGCAACTTCTATAGCTTCGGCACTTACCCAGCGCAAAATTAAGAAAAATATTGCCATGACCGGTGAAATTACTTTACGCGGAAAAGTATTGCCGGTAGGTGGAATTAAAGAAAAAATTCTCGCAGCCAAGCGTGTGGGTATTACCGATATTATTTTATCCAAAGAAAACGAGAAAGATATTTTGGATATAAACGAAGTTTATATTTCCGGGTTAAAATTTCATTATGTTGATGATATTATGGATGTTTTAGAAATTGCTTTGTTAAAACAAAAGGTAAAAAATCCGAAAGTTTTAAAAGTGGAGAAAAAATAGTTTATTTTTTTTTAAGAATAAAAAAAAAGGGGCGAAAGCCCCTTTTTTTATTTTTTAACAATTTGATTGTGTATAATCTGAAAAAAACAGATTTTTTGTTAGGGTATTTTTGTTTTTATTTGTATTAATTATTGTGGTATATGTATGAATATGCCGCTTTATAAAATACCTGAAATTATGAAAAAAATACTTTTAATTTTAATCTTAATACCGGTTATTAATCCGGTTTTTGCACAAGAAAATGAATCGAGTAAACATATTGTGCGTGTTTTGTTTATTAATCCGGGTATTGAATATGAATATTCATTAACAGAGAGAAGTAAAATTTCCGGAAATATAGGCTATGGTCTATTGCCTTCTTATCCGAATACAACTGCTGAACAGCCGAAAAATACGCCTATGTTTGCCCCTTTTTTTGATATCCATTATAAATTTATTTATAACCGGAATAAAAGAAAAGCAGCTAATAAGGATGTAAGTTGTAATGCAGGTGATTTTTTCGGTATTAAAGCCATAACGCGCGGACAAAATTTTGACAACGGACTGGTACGAACCGATAAAGTCGATTTTTCAGTTGGTCCCACTTGGGGCGTGCAAAGAACCTATCATAAAATTAGTTTACTATTTGATATTGGTCCAAAATATTATTTTGACAGGAAAGGAAATACCGGTTTTTATCCTGTAATGTTTGAACTGAATATTGGATATGTGCTAAAAAAATAGGCGAAATACTTATGTTTAATTAGTAGATGTACCTTTGATGCGCAATCTCAGAGCAACTAAACCAATGGGAATTAAGATAATCCCAATTTATAAAATAATGTTAAATCTGAGTCCGGAAATATAGATTTAGTTGAGTATTCACATCATTTTGTAATAGACATATAATCTGTTTTTTTGGAGTGTCTATTTTTTCAATAAGCTAAGGTACTTGGTGTTTTGGGTATTTTTTTCTACTAAAGTTAAAACTTTTGATAAGGTTTTAAAAAATGCAAATAAAACCTTATTTTCGTGGTTCAAGCTTAGTAGAAAAGGGATAAATGACAAATAATAGACCTTATTTGTTTTTTAATAACTTTCTCCAAAATATTCTTCTTCTTCTTTTTTAATTTTTGAAGCTTCCATAATTACGCCGAGATTTTTTTTACCGTCAATTTTAACCACCAGTGGTTCTTCAAAACGGATGTGTTTAATATACTCATTTTCCTTAAGCGGTTTTTGCTTGTCCAAAAAATCTACATCGTAGTATCCATCATTTGCATGAGGGTTTATGGTAAGATAACCTACCCTGAAAGATGTTAAGTTTTGAAAAAAATGGGTGCCTTGACTCGGATCAATGCGGTAATTAGCCAAACCTGCTTCGATAATTACTTTTGCAGCCGAAATATCTGCCCATTTTACCGGTATTCCCAGCCAATGGTCGGTAGAACCCCAACGTCCGGGACCAATTAAAATATAGTTTTTGTCTTCTTTTATAAATTGATCGTTTAGCTCAGAAATCATTTTTGCAATTTGAGGATTTTTAGCCGGATTAAAAGATGAAGTTTTTACATAAATAATATCGGTTAAATCTTTTATTTCTCCATTTCCCAATGCTTGCTTTGAATAGATAATGGTATCTTTTTCATCAATTTCTTCCAATCGTGTAGTTAATGTTTCGCTGTTATCTACTATTGGTCTTACTTGTAGAAGGTTGAAAATAGCCGGTTGTTTTTTATCATTGGGTATATTCATTGCAAATTCAAGTTCAACAGGTGAATTCATAGCTTTTTGAGTGATTTCGGATACATGTGCCAAAATTTTAGCCAAAGGGTAGGCTTCAAATTTTAAAATATTAGCAAATGTAACCACTTTTTTCCCTGTGTAATGTGCTCCTTCTTTAATGGTATTATCGGCATAATCATAAACCGAAGCTACATATTTTAAAGAGCCGTCTTTTTCGGCTTCTTTAATTCTGAGTTTTAGTAGGTTTACAGCTTCATCGGTAGAGGGAACAAAGCTTTCAGGGCGTAAGTCCAGTGCATAAAAAGTTTTTTGGGCATCGCGCAATGTGAGTGCCGTATCGGATAATTGTAGAATTTTTTTAGGATATTTAGGCGAAAAGCGTAAAGTTCTTCCACCTTCAACAATTTGTTTTCCTAATCCCAAACAAATATTTGCAACTCCATCTTCCGGTTTTTCAGGTTCAATAGGATAAAAGTTTACTGAACGAACAACGCCTGACAGGGTAGGGTAGTAGCGGTCGCCGTATTTTTGTCCACACACTTCTTGGAGTATGATGCTCATTTTTTCTTCGTCAATAACATTGCTTGTTACCCGCATGTACGATTTACTTGATTTGTAATAAACCGAAGCATAAACCGCTTTAATTCCGTCGGTGAGCATTTTCATCATTTGCTCTTCATTACCGGTGTTGGGAATCATATATGTTGAATATACTCCTGCAAATGGCTGGTAGTGAGAGTCTTCAAGGAGGCTTGAAGAACGTATGGCAATAGGGCTGTGGGTTACCCGCAAAAAGGCTTTAAGGTCGCGTACAGTACGGTCGGGCATTTTTGCATTAATAAAATATTGTAAAATTTTGTGGTCTTCGATATTGGATAGTGCCACAGGGAGTAAATTATTTTGCTCCATAAACTCATCGAATACTTGCGATGTAAGTACTACGGTACGCGGGATTGAGATAATTACATTATCAAACTCGTCCAATCCCTGATTTTTTTTAATTAAAGAGTCAAGAAAGGCTAAACCGCGCGCTTTTCCACCAATTGAACCGTTTCCTATTCGTGCAAAGTTCAAATATTCGTCGTAGGTGGCACGGTAAAATTTTGCAATTACTCCGCGCCCTTTGTTTAAGCGGAAATAGGAAATGGCATCGTGCAGAAAGTTCCGGGCATGGTCTAAATCTTTAAAATCTTCTTTACTGAGGTATTTAAAAAGTTCAGCCAGCGGGAAAAGTGCTCTTGCATTTAACCATTTTGAAAAATGATTACGCGTGATATGATATTCAAACGAAATATCGGGAATATTATACAGGTTTTGTTGTAATGATTTTAAATCGGGAACTCTTAAAACTTCTTCTCCGGTTTCGGGATTTCTGAAAACAAAATCGCCAAAGGCAAAATATTCATTGATGAAATTACGCAACTCTCTTGACAGATTTTTAGAGTTTTTATGTAAGAAACCTACTTTTATTTCTTTGGCGATTTTATAGTTATCGGCATCGGATGATTGCAAAAGCAAAGGCAGGTAAGGTGCATCTTCTTTAATGCGTTTAAATAAACGGACACCTGCTGCTTTGTCTCTTTTTCCGCGGCGCTTGTAACTCACATCGGATATTACTCCAAGTAGGTTTCTTTTGTACTTGTTGTATATATGACGGGCTTCTTCGTAATTTCTTGCCAATAAGATTTTGGGTCGTCCGCGTAGTCGTAGCATTTTTTGGTGTTCGTTTAAGCCTTCTGCCATGAATTTTTGCGATTGTTTGAAAATAATTTTATAGATGTTGGGCAGGTAGCTTGAATAGAAACGAACGGAATCTTCGACCAATAGTATGGTTTGAACACCTACTTGTTTAACGTCGTAGGCAACGTTCATTTTGTCTTCTATTAATTTGATAATTGCCAGTAAAATATCGGCATTTCCCAGCCAACAAAATACATAGTCGATGCTGCTGAGGTCTTCTTTTTCAAGTGTTTTGGTAACTTCGCGCGAAAAGGGGGTTAATACGACAATAGGTATTTGGGTGTGTCGTTTTTTTATTCTTTTGGCTAACTCGAAAGGCGCCAGTTCGCCAACGGATAGCATTTCGATAACTAAATCGATGTCTTGTTTGCGTAGTGCATTAAATGCTTGCGATGCGGAAGATACGTGTATAAATTGCGGCGGGTAACGCAGGTTTAATGCTACGTATTCGTTAAAAATTTGTTCGTCTATTCGTCCGTCTTCTTCAAGCATAAATGCATCGTAATTACTGCAAATTAATAATACTTTGTGTATTCTTTTTTGCATTAATTTATCAAAATTGATGTCGGGGAATTGGAATTTTCGGGTACTTATCAGGTTTATTTTTTTTTCGTTCATTATGTTTGTTTATAAAATTTTACTAAAGTTTGTTTATTTTAGTTGAGTTTTGGAATGTTGCATCGTATATTATGCACGTACTCGTGGCAGGGATTGCAGCGGTAGCTCCCGATTGTGAAAAATATACAAAACTAAAATTAAAAGAGCGATTGAAATGAGCTCCTTTAAATTTTATAGTTTTGTTATTTTTCATTATCGGGACTACAAGCGGAAAGCCCGTTTGCCACCCAAAAAAAACAGAAACAAATGTTGCATTTAATTTTCATATTTGCAAACGAATTAATCTTTTTTCCATTGGATTAACGAAATTCGTTTTTTACCGTCCATTTTTATGCTTAAGGGTTTTGTAAAGCGTATGTGTTTAATGTATTTTTTTTGTTCGATTACTTTTTGTTGAGCCAAAATATCCCAGTTTATCATGCATTTGTCGGAATGGTGTTGTATGGAAAAATATCCAACGTTCATTGAGGTTACGTTATGAAAAAAATGTGAACCTGCCGATGCATCGAGTGGAAAATCGGCAAGGCTGGTTTCGACAATGATTTTTGCATTGGAAATTTGTGTCCAGTTAACGGGTATTCCGATCCATGGGTCGCGAGTGCCCCAGCGTCCGGGACCAATCAGGATATACTGTTTGTTTTCATTGCCCATTTTTTTGTTTAATTCTTCAATTTCCAGTGCTATTTCTTTGGTTTTTGATTTATCAAATGTGTCTTTATCTACATAAATTACATCGCTGATATTTTCAATTTGACCGTTTCCCATACCGTTTTCGGTGTATAAAATCAGGCTGGTGCGGTCAATTTTATCTAAATCAATGACATAATCATCGGCATTGCCGATTAGTGGTTTTATTTGTAAAAGGTAGAAGGTGGCTCTGCGGTCAAAATCTTTGTTTAAATCAACTGCAAATTCTATTTCTACGGGGCTTCCAAGTGCTTCTTTAACTATATCGAGTACGGAACTAATGGTTTCTGACAAGGGGATGTAGTTGTATTTTAGTATGTTGGCGAAGTTTACGATGCGCGCGCCGGCTTTATCTAAACCGGGGGATATAATGTCGTTTTCGGGGTCGTAAACCGATGCCGAATGTTTTAGTGTTCCATGACGTTCTGCATCGTAAATGTCTAATCTGACCAAACCGGCTTCTTCGCCTTTTAACAAATTAATGGCTTTATCGGCAAGATTTACTGCATAAAACTCAACTTGTGAATTTAGAAATTGGTCTTTGGGGCTATTGTTTACCAATGTGGGATATTTGGGGCAAAAACGATAGGCTTTTTCGCCTGAAACTACATAAGTTCCTAAACCAACGGCACATACGGCAAATCCATCTTCGGGCTCCATGTGGGCAAAAGGATAGTAATTGTATGATTGTGCAGTACCGCTAATGTGCGGATAATATACATCATCGTATTTATTGCCTACTACTTCTTGGATAATCACTGCCATACGTTCTTCTTCAATTTTATAGTTTATTGCATTGATGTAGTCGCGGGAAGTTTTTGAAAATACCGATGCATAGACCAGTTTTATAGCCTGACATACTTGATGTAGTCGAATTTGCAGGTTTTCGTGTGAATTTGGTAATATATAAGTAGCAAAAATTCCGGCAAATGGTTGCATAAGCGAGTCTTCAAACAGTCCTGATGAGCGTATGGCGAGTGGTTTGTGGGTTTGTCTTAATAATAGTTCAAGTTTTACAATGAGTCTTTCGGATAAGCTTGCATCTAAAAAACGGGTTTTAATTTTTTCGTAATCATTAATTTTATAAACCCAGTTACTTAATTCGTTTTTATCTAAAAAAAGCTCAAATTCATCTATTCCGATTATGGCTGTTCGTGGAGCACGCAGGTTTATTTTTGGTATAAATTCCGATAAATCAAAACTGTATAGTAAAGAATTAATGAATGCTAATCCGCGTCCTTTTCCGCCAAGAGCCCCCGATGAAAGAATGGCAATGGTTCCTTCGTCCCAAATTGAGTTTTCACGAAAATCTACGGTTTTACCTTTGGTGCGTTCGTGCATTAAATCTTCAATAACATTTATCAAATGTGTTCGCAGTTGTTCTAAAGAAGGAAAATCATCAATTTGCAGCGGAGCAAGTAATTTTGCTATTTGTATTTCGCCACGTGCTGTGAGCCAGAGCGAAAAATGATTTTTACCGGCATGATAACTAATTGATTTTTCAGGAATAATTTTTAGTTTTTCTTTGAATTCTTCCAAGTTTTTAGCTTCTTCGTATTTGTTTCCTTTTTCGTCTTTAAAAATAAAATTTCCAAATCCAAGATTCACTTCGATAAAGTTCCTTATTTCTTGTAGTAATGCTTCGGTATTTTTATAAATAAATTTAAGACCTTGCTTGTTTGCTAATTCTTCGTTTTCAATATTTGACGATTGCATTACAATGGGCAAGTCGGGTATATGTTTTCTTACATGTTTAATTAATTGAAAACCTGCATCTTTTGTTAATTTTCCTGCTTTTGGAAATTTAATATCGCTAATGAGGCAAAGAATGTTGTCTTTATATTTTTCAAAAATTTCTATTGCATGTTCGTAATTTGATGCCAGTAAAACTTTGGGGCGCGCACGCAGGCGCAGTACTTTGTACAGCTCGTCCATTTTGCTGACATCGTCAATAATTCTTTTGGTTTGATTTAGCACGTTTGTATATAACAAAGGTAAATATCTTGAATAATACCGTGCAGAATCTTCTACCAATAAAATAATTCTTGAAAAACCTATTTTTGTATCATTTTCTACGTTTATTTTGTCTTCCAGCAATTTGGTCATGGTAAAAAATATTCGCGAATCACCGTTCCAAACAAAAACATTGTCAATGTATTTGAGTTCTTGGTAATAAGAAATATCCGTATTGTTATTTACTAGTAAATAAGTAGGAATATAGCCAAATTTTTTATTGATAAACCGGCTTAGTTTTATGGGCATTTTTTTGTCTAAGCCGGACATGATAATGATTAAATCAAAGTACTTTTGATTAAGTTGAGCAAATGCTTCTTCTTTTGTTGATACGGCGGTAATTCTGGGTACGGTGGTAAGGTTAAGTTGATAATACTCACCTAAAATATGATCGGATATTCGTCCTTCTTTTTCAATACTGAATGCATCGTAAAGGCTTGCAAAAAGAAGAATTTCTTTGACTTTATAGGGCATTAAATCGTGGAAAATATCGCGTGCAAAATTATTTTTGTATAAAAAATTTCGTACAAAACGCTTTTTGGTAATTTGATCCAAATGTGTTTCTTTTTTTTCAACATTTTTTTCTTTTTCATAATTGTTGATATAGTTTGTTACCATATCAGCAACCTTTTTTACCAAATCTTTTTCTTCGAAATTAAAGATATTGATACTTTTGTCCGGTAATTCTTTGAGCAGATTTACAGCAATCATTCCTGTACCATAGGTTGTTTCAAAAGATTCTTTTATGGTCCATTTTGTGTTTATTAGTTTGGTTTTAGGAAAATCTTTTGGAGATGAATAGATTTTGTTGTTATACAAAATTCGTACAATGTAGTAATCCGGATATTCCATTGATTTTTGCAGCTCAAAAGCTATTTGTTGCAGTGTATTCGATAGTGGTTTTTGTGATTTAATAATTTCCTGCATATTGCTTAAACAGGATAGTATTTTAAATTTTTCTTTTTGTTGTGAAAGAATTTTGTACTGTTGTTTTTGATGGATATGTGCGCTAAGGGTAATTTCAATTTCGTTAAAATAGGAGGCTATTATTACGGATGCTTTTTTTATAAAGCCGGTTTCTTCTTTTGAAAATCCGGTAAAATTTTCTTTTCCTGTATAAAAAATTTCAATAATCGCTTTATTGTGATAGATGGTTTGAAATGAGCGTTCAATTTTAAATTTACTTTTTTGAAAATTTTCACAATCTAAACAAAATTTTTCACCGGCGTATTTAATCCGGACGTTTACATCTTTTTCCGGTAAAAAGTATTCGGTTAATACGGCACAGGCTTGCTCTAATGTTTGCTTTTTGGCGTTGTTTTCTTTGATAAGCTTTGTTAGTTTATATAAGCCTGTATATTCTTTATCTGCATGAATTAACTCACTTTTAGGCGAACTTGCCGGGATATTTTTTTTAATTGACATTGTACTTAAATTAAAATTTGTTAAGCTGATATATTTTGCATGAACTATGCAAAACAACCCATTGAAGAAAATTAACAGTAGATATTAATTTAGCTTAAAGATATAAAAATCTTGACGGTCAAGAATATTTTATATGAATTTTTTTGCTGACCAGTGAATTCGGGCAGGTTTTTTAAAAGCACAAAAACTAACAATTTTACAAAATAATAATGAAAAACATGCTCTGTTAGCTTATAAATAATCACCTGTTATTCAACATCTTACCTGTAAGTTACTATAATATTGTAAATTAAGTCAAAACATGATAAAAATCATTTAATATTTCAAAAAAAATCACCATAAGTTCAAAAAAAATTAATTACCTTTAAAGCATTATTAATTAACTTAAAATGAAATACTATGGCATACGTATTAGATGACTTTATGGCAAAAGTAATTGCCAAAAATCCGGGTGAAGTTGAATTTCATCAGGCAGTTAGCGAAGTTGTTGAATCAGTAATTCCTTTTATTGAAGAAAATCCGAAATACGAGCACGGAAAAATTCTTGAAAGAATGGTTGAACCTGAGCGTGTTATCATGTTTAGAGTTCCTTGGTTGGATGATAAAGGAAACATTCAGGTAAACAGAGGTTTTCGTATTGAGATGAACAGTGCAATTGGACCTTATAAAGGAGGTTTGCGCTTTCACCCAACTGTAAATTTGGGTATTCTGAAATTTTTAGCTTTTGAGCAAGTGTTTAAAAACAGTTTAACAACGCTTCCCATGGGCGGCGGTAAAGGAGGCTCTGATTTTGACCCCAAAGGAAAATCGGATAATGAAGTAATGAGGTTTTGTCAAAGTTTTATGACTGAACTTTCACGCCATATCGGGCCAAACACAGATGTTCCTGCCGGTGATATTGGTGTAGGTGGTCGTGAAATTGGTTTTCTATTTGGTCAGTATAAGCGTTTACGCAATGAATTTACAGGAGTATTAACCGGAAAAGATTTGAATTGGGGTGGTAGCTTAATTCGTCCTGAGGCAACAGGTTACGGTTGTGTTTATTTTGCTCAAAATATGCTTAAGGATAAAGGAGACAGTATTAAAGGAAAAGTTTGTACCGTTTCCGGTTCGGGTAATGTGGCACAATATACGGTTGAAAAAGTTAATGAATTAGGAGGTAAGGTTGTTACTCTTTCCGATTCATCCGGTTATATTTATGATCCCGATGGAATTGATGCTGAAAAATTAGCTTATGTAATGCATTTAAAAAATGTGAAACGGGGTAGAATTAAAGAATATGCCGATAAATATGGTGTAGAGTATCATGAAGGACAACGTCCGTGGGGAGTTAAGTGCGATATCGCTTTCCCGTCAGCTACTCAAAACGAAATTGACGAGTCGGATGCTGAAACATTAATTAGCAATGGATGCTTTGTAGTTAGTGAAGGCGCAAATATGCCATCTACTCCGGCAGCTATTGAGGTTTATTTAAAAAACAAAATTCTTTATGGACCTGCAAAAGCTGCAAATGCAGGTGGTGTTGCTGTTTCCGGTTTAGAAATGAGCCAAAACTCTATGCGTTTATCTTGGACAAGAGAAGAAGTTGACCAAAAATTACAACAAATTATGAAAGATATTCATGATACTTGTGTAAAATATGGTCGTGAAAGCGAAGATTACGTAAATTATATGGCAGGGGCTAATATAGGCGGCTTTGTTAAAGTTGCCGACTCAATGTTGGCACAAGGTCTTGTATAAAATTTTTTTTAAGAAAAAAATCAGGCTGCAATTTAAAATTGCAGCCTTTTTTGTTGCCTAAAATCTGATAAAAATCAGACCCTGCTATTAAACACAATTGATGGATTTGTATTTGTTTGATATTTAGAGTGTTATAGAAATATAAATCTTGTCAAATTTCATTAAAATCATTTTTTACTTTGTAAAATTTACATACATTTGACGAAAATTTATTAAATTACCAAACTATAAATTAATTAAGAAATAATAGATGGAAGCAAAAGTAAAAAAATTCATGGACGGAGTTATCGCCAAAAATCCCGGCGAAAAAGAATTCCACCAAGCAGTAATGGAAGTTGCTGAAAAGCTTATTCCTTTTATCGAAGAAAATCCTAAATATGCACATGCAAAAATTTTAGAGCGAATGGTTGAACCTGAACGCACTATCATGTTTCGTGTGCCATGGGTTGATGACAATGGCGAAGTACAAATAAATCGTGGCTACCGTGTTGAATTTAACAGTGCAATTGGTCCTTATAAAGGTGGTTTGCGTTTTCACCCTAGTGTAACTTTAAGTATTTTAAAATTTTTGGGCTTTGAGCAAGTTTTTAAAAACAGTTTGACAACTTTGCCTATGGGTGGTGGTAAAGGCGGTTCTGATTTTAACCCCAAAGGAAAATCGGATAACGAGATTATGCGTTTTTGCCAAAGTTTTATGACCGAGTTGTACCGGCATATTGGTCCTAATACCGATGTACCTGCCGGGGATATTGGCGTTGGTGGTCGAGAAATAGGTTACTTATTCGGACAATACAAACGTTTACGTAATGAGTTTAGCGGTGTTCTTACCGGAAAAGGACTTGAGTGGGGTGGCAGCATTATGCGTCCAGAAGCTACCGGATTTGGTACCGTGTATTTTGCACAAGAAATGTTAGCCACAAAAGGCGAAACTTTAAAAGGTAAAACCGTTGCAATTTCGGGTTTTGGTAATGTTGCTTGGGGTGCTGCTACAAAAGCTACCGAGTTGGGTGCAAAAGTAGTTACCATTTCGGGTCCTGACGGATATGTTTATGACCCTGATGGAATTAGCGGTGAAAAAATTGAGTATATGTTAGAGCTACGTGCTACAAATAATGATGTGGTTCAGCCCTATGCCGAAGAGTTTGATGTTGAGTTTTTTGAAGGTAAACGCCCGTGGGAAGTAAAAGTTGATGTTGCATTACCTTGTGCCACTCAAAATGAATTGAATGGCGATGATGCAAAAAAATTGATTGAGAATGGAGTAATATGTGTAACCGAAGGTGCCAATATGCCATGTACACCGGAAGCAATTGAGGCTTTCCAAGCAGCAAAAGTATTATTCTCTCCCGGAAAAGCATCTAATGCAGGCGGTGTTGCTGTTTCAGGTTTAGAAATGAGCCAAAACTCAATGCGTTACAATTGGACTGCTGAAGAAGTGGATAAAAAATTGCATTTAATAATGAAAGATATTCACTCTGCATGCGTAAAATACGGAACAGAGAATGATGGCTATGTTGATTATGTGAAAGGTGCAAATATTGCCGGATTTGTAAAAGTTGCCGATGCAATGCTTGCGCAAGGTATTGTGTAAAATACTGAAAATAAGATGTTTTTAGCTTAGGGCGGCTCAAATGGGCTGCCCTTTTTTCTGTTTTATGAATTTTTGTAAAAACATATTGTACCAAAACAAACCCAATACCGAATTAAATTTGTAATAAAACAAGGGCAATTTTTATTTGTGTAAAATAATTAATTGATAAGTGTTTTTAGTTTTTAAAAGAATTTTTTACTTTTAAGCAAATATTATAGCATTATAAATTATTAAAAATGAATAAAATCGGAATATTTCCCGGCTCTTTTGACCCTTTTACCATTGGGCATGAATCTATTGTCCGGCGGGCATTGCCTTTATTTGATGAGCTAATTATATCTATCGGCTATAATTCTGCAAAACAAGGGTTTTTCCCTTTGGAAAAACGGGTAAAATGGATAAAACAAGTTTTTGCGGGTGAGCCAAAAATATCGGTTGATACTTACGAAGGTTTAACCGTAGATTATTGCAAAAGAAAAAATGCAAAATACATTTTACGAGGTTTACGTACGGCTGCCGATTTTGAATATGAACGTGCCATTGCGCAAATGAATCGTATGCTTTCACATGGAATTGAAACGGTGTTTCTGCTTACTTTTCCTGAACATTCACCGATTAGCTCAACCATTGTGCGCGAAATACTCAGACATGGAGGTGATGTCAGTCAGTTTGTATCAAGTGCAATTGATTTAAATGAATAGAGTTTAAATAAGGGTTAATTAAGAGTACGGAATAAAATTTGTGTTTAAGCTAATAAATATCAAATTATGCGAAAAAAATTTCAAATAATTCTTACCCTTACATTGGTAATAATTTTCCAGATTGCATTTTGGAGTTTAGCCTTTTTATCCAAAAAGTATATACACGATGAGGTTGTAGAACAAGTTAAAACGGATAATAAAATTATCGGTGAGCAAATAATTCGTTTGCTGCGTAAATCTTATTTCTCTATAGAAGATGCAAAAACCGATAAAACTTTGCAGCATCTCTGCGATTCGGTAAAGCTACCTAACGGTGGTTTTATTTGTGCTATTGATATTCGTGGTAATATGGTTGCTGCCCCCGGATTAAAACCCGGAATGACCATGCCTTTTGGAGCTACACTTCAAGATTTTGACGGGATAAAAAGGTTTGAAACCACTGATTTAGATGCTGATAAAACTTTTGATGGTTATGCTCATTTTGAAAAAGACGGAAGAACCGATTTAGTTTCTTCATTACCTTTGAATAGCGAAATGCGGTTGTTTGTTCATCAAAATAATGAATTTATCGAAAAAAGAGCTGCTAAATATGTGAAACCTCTTCTCTTATTTGGAATGATTATTACGGTTATTGTAGGTTTTTTTACCTATTTTACCGCAGACAGGATTGTTAAAAAATACGAAAGTAAAATTGAAGTTCAGAATAAAGAACTAAAAAATGCTTTAGAAGAAATTCGTACACAAAAGCAGGAAATCGAAACGAAAAATATAGTGCTTGAAAAGCAGAAAAAAGAAATAACGGATAGTATTAATTATGCGCAACGAATACAACAAGCAGCGCTTCCTTCTAAAGTTTTAAGTAAAAATATTATTGATGAACATTTTATATTGCTTCTTCCACGCGATATAGTCAGTGGTGATTTTTATTGGTATCATGAGCTTGAAAATTATGTGGTAATAACCGCCGCTGATAGTACAGGGCATGGTGTTCCCGGAGCGTTTATGAGTATGCTGGGACTAACTTTTTTAAACGAAATAGTTGTTGAAAAAGGAATACATAAAGCAGGAGAGGTTCTAAATCAAATGCGTGAAAAAATTACTCATGCTTTAGGGCAACGTGAAGAAGACCGGACTACAAGTGACGGTATGGATATGGCACTTTGTATTATTGAAAAGGATACAAAAAAAATGCAATTTGCCGGTGCATTTAATCCTTTAATTTGTATCCGTAATGATGAAGTAATTGAACTGAAAGGTGATCGAATGCCGGTAGGAATTTATGGCCGAATGGAAACCGGTTTTAAGACACAAGAATTGCAATTACAAAGTAATGATCTTCTTTATTTATTTTCAGATGGTTATGCCGATCAATTTGGCGGTAAAACCGGCAGAAAATTTTTAATTAAAAATTTCAGGCAGTTGCTATTGGAAATCAGAACATTATCAATGGAGCAGCAAAAAGATGTTTTGCGCATGACTTTACAAAAATGGCAAGGAAACAGAGCTCAGGTAGATGATATTTTAGTTATTGGTTTTAGAATTAAATAGTTAGCACCTTTGTGTTTTGCTTAAAAAGTACTTTGATTTTTATGTATGAAAAACTTATATTATACCTTATTTAATATACTTTTTTTTGTCCAAACTAT
>JALSLF010000284.1 GCA_026988445.1 Bacteroidales bacterium | reverse complement strand
CTACGGCTATTGAAAAAGTAAAGTATTTATTAAAAAACAGTTTCTTGGTCCTTTAAATATGTAGGTAACTATTTTTTTAAGATATATTTGAGATAAAAAATCAATAGCCGTAGGCGTTAGCCTACGGAAAAATAGAGCGAGAAACAAAGGGCTTTAGCCCAAAACAAAACATAATTTTATGGAAACAAAATCATTTTTAACACTAAAAATTGAAGAGCAAGTAGCAATTATCCGGATGAATAAACCGGACAGTGAATACAACATTATTTCAATGGATGTTGTGGATGAATTTAATGCCATACTTGATGAAATAGAACAAAATCAAGAAATAAAAGCTGCCGTATTAATCAGCGATAAAAAAGATTTTATGGCCGGTGCCGATATTCGCGAATTTTTAAAAATGAAAGGCGATGATGCCAAAAATACAGCCCTAACAGGTCATAAATTGCTCTTACGGATTGAAAATTCCAAAAAGCCTTTTGTGGCAGCAATTCATGGTGCTTGTATGGGGGGCGGCACCGAAATGAGTTTGGCTTGTGCCGGACGCGTATTGGCAAAAGATGCCAAAACGATGATGGCTTTACCTGAAGTGAAACTGGGTTTACTGCCTGGCATGGGCGGTACACAGCGCTTGCCTAAACTTGTCGGCATACAAGCTGCTTTGGATATGATGATGACGGGCAAAAACATTTATCCGCATAAAGCAAAAAAAACCGGTTTGGTAGATATTATTGTTGAACGAGAAAAATTATTAATTGCCGCTAAAAAGCATGCTTTGAGTATTGCATCCGGTAAATTTAAACGGAAAGATAAACGAACATTTATTGTAAAACTTATGGAAGGCTTTCCGCCGGCACGAAATTTTATTTTTAAAAAAGCTGTCGAAATTGTTCAAAGACAAACCTATGGTAATTATCCGGCTCCGTTTAAAATTATTGAAAGCGTAAAATACGGTATTAAGCATAAATTGGAACAAGGTATTGAAAACGAAGTAACTCTTTTTCAAGAACTTTTAAATAGTCCGCAAGCGCGTCAATTAATTAATATCTTTTTAGGAATGACTTCTTTAAAGAAAAATCCGTTGCAGGATAAAGTTAAAGAAGTGGATACTATTGCCATTCTGGGTGCCGGACTGATGGGGGAAGGTATTGCCGAAATCAGTTTATTGAAAAATTGGGAAATTCTTTTGAAAGATATCAATGAAGACATGCTGTTCCGTGCACGAAAAAATATCCGTAAAGTGCTTAACAAGAAAGTAAAACAAAAATCTTTACTAAAAACAGATGTTGAAACTTTAATGAACCGCTTGCATACAGATACAAGTTATACGGGTTTTCAAAAAGCCGATTTGGTAATTGAAGCGGTTTTTGAAGATATGCAAATAAAACATAAAGTTTTGGGCGAATTAAATGAAGTTTTGCGTGATAATGCTATTATTGCAAGCAATACATCGGCATTGCCAATCAAAGAAATTGCAGCCGTTGCCAAAAAACCGGAAAATGTAATCGGTATGCACTATTTTTCGCCGGTACCGAAAATGCCTTTATTGGAAATTATTGTGCATGAAAAAACTGCCGATTGGGTACGTGCAACAGCTCTTGATGTAGGGATTAAACAGGGCAAAACTTGTATCGTGGTAAAAGACGGACCAGGATTTTATACAACCCGGATATTAGCACCTTATATGAATGAAGCTTTACAGTTAATGAAAGAAGGGGTTCATCCGCTTTTTATTGATAAAACAATGAAACAGTTTGGCTTTCCGGTGGGTCCCGTTAGTTTAATTGATGAAGTGGGAATTGATGTTGGTGCACATGTAACAAGTGGTAAATTAGGTGAATTTTTTGAAAAAAGAGGAGCTGAAAAAGATAATGTACTCGAGCGAATGCTTGAAAAAGGCTTTAGAGGACGAAAAAACCGTAAAGGCTTTTTGCTTTATGATGAAAAAACGGGAAAAAAAATTCGTGGTAAAATAAATCCTGCAATAGCTGAATTTTTTCCGGAACAGAAAAGTGATATCGGTAAAGAAGAAATCATTAACCGAATGTCAATGATGATGATAAACGAGGCTGTAATGTGTTTGGAAGAAGGCATATTGGAAAAACCGCTTGACGGCGATATCGGTGCTGTTTTTGGTTTAGGTTTTCCTCCATTCAGAGGTGGTCCTTTCCGTTATATTGATTACGAGGGGGCTGGAAAAGTTTTGTCTATATTAAAATCTTTAAATGAAAAATACGGACAACGATTTAAGCCGGCAAAAATGCTCGAAAAATATGCAGAGGAAGGCAAAAAGTTTTATGAGGAATAAGAAGTGTTGCTGATTTAAGGTGTTAGGTG
>JALSLF010000283.1 GCA_026988445.1 Bacteroidales bacterium | reverse complement strand
GCAGATACATCAATGGCATACGGAGGAGACAACGAATTTATTGACGAAGGATTTGATCCAACGGATAGTACGGAAAACATGCAAATGCCGGATGAGAATAATGCTCCTGAACTGGTAAACGAACAAGAAAATGAAACAAGCCAAGTAGAAGAAACCAAGCCCGAAGAGGTAGTTAAAGGAGAAGTGGTTAAAGAAGAACCTAAAATCCATCAGGAAAAATTCTATATTGTAGTCGGGAGTTTTAAAAAATTCAGCAATGCACAAAATTTGAGTAATTACTTTGAAAAAGAAGGGTATAAGCCGATGATTTTACCCAAAGTAAACGGATACAACAGAGTGGCTATTTCTTCCTATGTTGAAAAAACAAATGCACAAAAAGCGGTTAAGCGTGCGCGCGAAAAATACAACGACCTTACTTTTTGGATTTACAAATGGTAAGTTTTTAATGTTAATATATTTTTCAAGCCCCTTTGGGGCTTTTTTTATTGATAATTATTTATTTTAGCTGTTTAAACTGAAACAAACAAAACGATTACTATGGAAGAATTTTTATCAAAACAATTTTATAACAATACTATTGGAGAATGGGCAATTTCTTTGTCAATAATTGTGGGTTCGGTACTCCTCGGAAAACTACTTTTCTTCATTTTTTCACGCACTCTTAAAGTGTTTACAAAAAAAACCAAATCGCGAATTGACGATATCATTATTGATATGGTTGAAGAACCGGTTGTTTTTGCCATTATAATTGCCGGAGTTTGGTATGGTGTGGCTTATTTGGATATTAGTGAATGGTGGGAAAAATTTGTCAGAAATGTTTATTATATACTTATTACCTTTAATATTGCCTGGTTAATTACCCGACTTTTTGATGCCTTGGTAAACGAATATTTACAACCTCTGGTAGAAAAATCGGAAAGCGACCTCGACGATCAACTTTTGCCAATAGCACGAAAAGGAATAAAAATTACCGTTTGGATAATTGCCATAGTAGTAGGTTTAAACAATGCAGGTTATGATGTAGGAGCTTTAATTGCCGGTTTGGGTATTGGTGGTTTGGCTTTTGCTATGGCTGCCAAAGATTCAGTAGCAAACCTTTTTGGCGGCTTTACCATTTTTGCCGATAAGCCATTTACTATACGTGACAGGATACGTATCAGCGGATTTGACGGAACGGTTCAAGAAATTGGTATCAGAAGCACAAGGCTAAAAACACTTGAAGGAAGAATAGTTACTATTCCAAATGCAACTTTTGCCAATGAAGCCATAGAGAATGTGAGCTCGGAAGCTGCCCGTAAAATGGTTGTTGATTTAGGCTTAACCTATGACACTACTCCTGAGCAAATGCAAAAAGCCATGGATATTTTAAAAGAAATTGCTAAAGCAAACCCTTCGGTTGAAGACGATAATGTAGTAGCGGCGTTTAATCAATTTGGCGATTTTGCAATGGTGGTACGTTTTGTGTATTATATCAAAAAAGGTAAAGATATTTACGGAACTATTTCGGAAATAAATATGGAAATATTAAAAAGGTTTAACGAAAATAAATTAGAGTTTGCTTTCCCAACACAAACAATTTATACAATTAAGGGAGATTAAAAATATTGGTTCTAAAATATAGTGGAATAAAGTAAATATAGAAACTTGTCCAGCTTTTGGCAGATTGTTACTGGTTACTGGTTGCTGGCAGGTAGCAGCATTTAAAGGCAAAAACATCGAAGATATTTAAAATATCTGCGTTAATCTGTGTTCACGTGTCCGACCACCGGCAGAAGGATTAATGATTTTAGATTTTAGAAGTTTAAAACTATTTACGGATACTTTAAAAAACAAAAATAAACCTAAAATCGTTAATCGGTGTTCGGTGTTCAATATTAAATAGTGAATAATGAACTCCGATAACGAATAACGAATTATGAAGTTTTAGAAGAAAATATTGAATAGCTTGTCCGACTACCGGCGGAAGGATTAACGATTTTTGATTTTAGAAGTTTAAAACTATTTACGGATACTTTAAAAAACAAAAATAAATCTAAAATCCTTAATCGGTATTCGGTGTTCAATATTAAAATAGTGAATAATGAACTCCGATTAACGAATAACGAATTATGAAGTTTTAGAAGAAAATATTGAATAGCTTGTCCAACTACCGGCTAAAGGATTAATGATTTTTGATTTTGGAAGTTTAAAACTATTTACGGATACTTTAAAAAACAAAAATAAATCTAAAATCCTTAATCGGTGTTCGGTGTTCGATGTTCAATATTAAAATAGTGAATAATGAACTCCGATTAACGAATAACGAATTATGAAGTTTTAGAAGAAAATATAGAATCGT
>JALSLF010000282.1 GCA_026988445.1 Bacteroidales bacterium | reverse complement strand
CCAAACAAACCTGTCAGAGTGCATCAGCACCTGACAGTGTTTTTTTCCTGAAAGCGTTTTTTTCGTAAAAAATAAAAAAACTTACACCTAAAAAGACATTGACAGGAGCTTCGCACACTGTCAAGTCAAGGAGCTTCGCATGCGGTCAAGTCAAAGGAGCTACGCACGCTGTCAAATCAAAAAAAATCCCGACAGGCTTTCAAATCTTTTCAGCGATAAATTCAGGAGATTAAGCAATAAAAAAAGTCGCTACTTAAACATTAAGTGCGACTTTTTTTACTTAGTTAACAACCTAATCTAACAAGTACTATTACTTGAACTCGGGAAATTTAACATTTCTTAAATCTTTTTCCCATTTTTCAATATCTTTTAATATTTTATTCCCTTTGTCGGCAAAGCTATTTTTAGCCGATGAAAATAAACTTTTATAATATTCAATTCCTTGGTTTAAATTATCTCTAAACTCTACCCATTTTTTCATTTGACGTTCATTCAAAGGGTTTTGAATTTCATCTAAACCACTTTTCAAATAATCTACATACATTGATAGTTCTTTCACAAACATATTTGGCCGGTCCGAGCTGCTTATTAAATTCAACTTTCCGTAAATATGTTTTACCATATTATTTAAAGAATAAGTTTCGCTAAAATGCCCTATTGTAGGACTTGGACAAACTGAAACACCATCGCCTTCCTTACCCGGGTCAATATCTTTTGATAATAATGCAGAAGTACCTAAACCAACACAAATACATGATTTCTCTGTTAATTTAGCTACTGCTTTATCAAATTCCTCTTGCGATAATTCTTGTTTATTCAAACTTTCAATACATTTTTTTTGATAAGCTCTTGATGCCGTACAAATAGGCTTAGCTGTATGCTCTGTGTTAAACGTCAGATATCTGTTTGAGCATGGGCTTCCATAAACTCCTTGTTCAATCATTTGAACCTTTTGAATATCTTTAGTATTGCTTTTTAGGGTATTGAACGGAACACCCAAAGGAGACATATTACTTAAATACACATCTTTTTCTTTTGCATCTTTAAGGATTTTTTCGGTTTTTTTATCCATATTTACAATTTCGGGTACTAACAAAAACGGTGTACCCCAACCTACTGAATCCAATTCGTAATAATCAATTAAAAATTTATGTTCTTCCGAAGTTCCTACACCGCCCTGAGCTGTAATACGTGTTTCAACAGGTTCGCTTGGAACACTTAATCCTTTATCAGATAGGGCTTTGACATAGATTTCATGCAACTCTTTTTGCAAATTTTTACGATTATTTTTAAACTCTTCAAGTATCACGCCCATTAAAAAACCGTTTGTAGCAAAGGCATGTCCCCCACAATTTAAACCCGATTCAATACGGTATTCCGATACCCAAAGTCCTTTTTTTGCAAAAAATTTACCTTGAATTAAGGCAGAACGATAATCACTGACTTTTATGGCAATTTTTTTATGAATTACTCCTGATTCATCAGGATAAAAATCTTTAAATTTTTCAATATAAGAGTAAAGTCTGGGATTCATACCGGCTGATAAAATAATGGTAGAATGCAGCTTACTGTTTGCAAAACCACGCAGTGCAGCATGTGCATCATTATACTCGGAAGGCAGTTTTTCACCGCGCTTATAATTTTCTTTGTCCAATTTGGTCATGATGTTTACATCAATACTCCCTTTGGGCAAATGTTCAATAAGCCATGTTTTAAAATCATTTATTTTACCGCTATTTGAAAATTCATAAAATTTTTGCTTAATTTCCGAATAATCAGGCAACATATCTAAATACTTTTCAATTTCATCACTTTTTTCCAGCAATGATTTTTTCATTTCATTGTATTTAGTGCTTACAATATCATTCATTAAATCCAAGTAAGCCGTTATTCGTTTTGCACGAAAATCTTCTACTTTTTCAGATATTTCTTTATAAGGTAATTCAAGATTTTTGCTATAAAATGCTCGTAATTTTTCCATCAGTTTATCATCTACTAATGAAATCACTGAAGATATGCCGTATTGGGCAACTTTTGTCGGAGTATCGATGGTAAAACCAATTCCCATTACAGGAATATGAAAATCCGGTGCGTTTGTTTTTTTCATTTTTATTAAAATTTCTATTTACACAAAGTAAGCTGTTTTAAAACACAAAAGCACTTAACAAGTGTTAATAAATCTTAACTCATTGATTAATTTACCAATTGTTAATTTATATCAGGATATATTTTAAGGTTCAACTACCAGTTTAGTGGGTAATGTGCTATACTGTTTTGTTCGATTAACAGGTCGGATGTTAGAAGCCGGATGTCGGAAGTGAACAAACTTCGGTCATCCAAC
>JALSLF010000281.1 GCA_026988445.1 Bacteroidales bacterium | reverse complement strand
TTTTTATTAGTTTTTTAAATTCGTTTGTATTAATTTCGGATTTGAAAAAATAATGTAAATTTGACAAATTTTTGCCAAAGTATTTATTCGGTCGGATGGAATTTCTTTTTAAACTCGGTTTATACGGTATTTATGTGATTGTAGTACTTTTTATATTTTTAGTACTATATGTAATTCGTATTAATCGAAAACTTGGTTCTGTTATCATTGAACTGGATAAAATTGCTCCAAAGTCTAGCAGCCCCAAAATACAAAAGAAAAAAAAAGGTTTCAAGCACTCTAAATTATATAAAAACTATATAAAATGGAACAGTGCTATAAAAAAATCCGGTTTTGAGCGTTATTTACAAGAATATTTTATTTCGGCAAATATAGTTACCGTATTAGGGAGTATTATATTGTTGGTTGGAGTAGGTTTTTTTATACGCTACTCTATACTTGATGCATGGATAAATATATACGGCAGAATTGTTTTGGCTATATTAACCAGTGTCTCATTACTGCTTTTGGCTCATATTCTTCATAAAAAACAAAAGGCATTCAGTTCGATTATAACAGGTACCGCCCTTGGTATTTTATATTATATTTTTGCTTCGGCATATTATAATTATCAACTTTTCAGTACCGGCGAAGCCTTATTTATTACCATATTTTTAACGCTATTCTCCGTTTTATTATCTTTTTTCTACAATCGGGTTTCTTTGGCTCAGCTTGCTGTGCTGGCTGCCTACACTGCTCCAATGCTGATTAATTATAATCGCCAAGAAGTATTAATGCTATTCTATTATCTTCTGGTATTGGATATTGGGGTGTTTATGATTGTCTTTTTTAAATATAATTTATTTTTAAATCTTCAAGCATTTGCATTTACTATTGTTTATTTCGGAACTTGGTTAGCTCATTCTATAAGATATCACGATTATACATACTATCATGCAGCTTTCTTTTTCTTAATTGTATTTTATATTTTGTTATTTTTTATTATCGTAACCAATAAATTACGTTTCGCAAAAAAATTCATCCCTCTTGAAATAACAGGAATCATTACTTTGAATATGCTGGTATTTACAGCCGGCACTTTTTTACTTGATGTATTAAATCCTGAGTATAAAGGTTTGTTTACTGCTATAATTGCATTAATTAATATACTGTTTTTTTATGGTTTAATGCATTTAAAAAAAATTCACAATGCAATTACTTTTTTAGAGTTGGGGGTGTCGGTAGTATTTCTATCTTTGATAGCTCCTGTTGAGTTTGTGGGCAAATCCTTAACCATTGTTTGGGCGATACAATTAGTATTATTACTTTGGATATCTCAAAAAGTTAATTTTAAAATATTTCGATTGGGTTCGGCATTTATGGCTTTTTTAATAATCAGCCTTAGCTTTAATCAATTATACGAAACCTTTTTATATATATCACCCCGTGCTGAATTTAAACCCTTACTATTAAACCTTGATTTTATTTCCGGATTAATGAGTAGTTTGGGGCTAATTGCTTGTATTTATTTGGTTAGTAAAGAAAACGATGAATATTATATTAAACCATTAAAAATCAGTGTTTATCAAGCAATATTAAGTGTATTCTCTTTACTAATCTTTTATTTTAATCTTTATGTTGAAATTGATTATCACGTAACCATTAATATTGAATCGGAAATTGCACGCAAAATAATTCTGGGTATTTATAATTTTACTTTTATTTTGGCGGCAGGAATAGCCTTTACTAAAATTAAGAATTATCGTTTAAAACAAATTGGTGTACTATTTATCAATCTAGCATTAATTATTTACTTTACCTATTATTTTTTAATTATTATACAAGCACGTGATGAGTTAATCTCCGGTAGTGGAATTAGTTCTGCTCAATTTTGGATGCATCTTGTAATTTCCGGATTGATAATAAGTTTATCTTACATAAATTATTTATTGTATAAAGATTTATTAAAAACAAATCAAATTTTCAAACAATTTACTCTTTGGCCGCTCATGCTGATTCTATTAGTGATTATTAGCTTTGAATTTGACCAAATATGGCTTATTTTTTATAATAAAAACAATATGATAAGCTCCGATGTTTTAGAGTTTGTTCATAGAACACCTTATACTTTATTGTGGGCATTATATGCTGCTCTATTAACGCTTGCAGGTACTTTGTTAAACAATATCCAACTACGTCAAATTTCATTATTTGTGATTTTTGTAGCTATGTTTAAATTATTTTTTAAAGATTTTCAATATATGGATATTCCAAACCGTACAGTTTCACTGATTTCTATGGGTGGGATTTTACTGTTTATAGCTTTTGTATATCAATTTAACAGGAAAAAAATTGAGACCGATGAAT
>JALSLF010000280.1 GCA_026988445.1 Bacteroidales bacterium | reverse complement strand
TTTATTTTCAGGCTCCTATCACCCCAACCGGCAAGTTTTGCCCACATCCACCAAGCTGCTCTGCCTTTTAAAACACAATGCAAACGCGAATTGTCTTCATCCTGATTTTCTCTTTGGTCAGAATGTTCACAAACCGTACAAATATTATCTGCCGAGAGCTGTGCTAACTCGCTCGTAGGATGGGCATTGTTCCACTCAATACCCCAGTTACCTCGTCCGCCGGCATCTAAATTATAAGAAATATCATCATCCAGACGCTTTAAGCCTGAATAGGAACCATCTGTATTACCATCACCAAAATAAACTCCATCAGGGTTATAAGTCTCTATATCATTAAAGTCAAATAAAATTCTATTATTTGCAGAACAATGTTGGCGTATTTGTTGATTTTGTTCATAAACAATTTGATTTGCTGCATCACTTGCCTGCGAACAAGCCGTTTGAAAAATAAAAGTAACAGGAACTGTACGTGTACCATCCTGAATTTTTTTTCCGTTAAGTCCGTAATCAGCAATAAAAACCTCCATAGTATCTATATAAGCCTGAACATTGGAAATATAAAACTTACTACTCCAAGCCCACATAACTACATTAATATCGGCATTTGCCGGATCATCTAAAAAAGAACGGGTTATTGAATACCATGTATCCGGCTCAAAATCAACACTGTGCCATTGAGTCATTAATTTTAAAGCACCGCCTGAACCGTCTGTATTATAATCATACTTATTGGCATAAGCAGTTGAGTACCTTTTTAGAGCTGCCATACCGCCAACATCCACATGACTACCATGCGAGCGGCGAAAATACATGATTTTTAATTTACTTTGCGCCGAATCTATCCAGTTATCAGGAATTTGCGATAAATCTGTATGGTTATGATTTATAATAAATCCTTCTTGGGCAAATAATGCACTCGTATAAAATACAAACGCAAGTAATAAGTTTGTTAACTTCATGGCTTTGGTTTAGTTTCAGTAAGTCCTTCTCTTATTCCGACTATTCAGCATATGAAATAGTTGCATTCAAAGCAAATATACCGGAAAAGAAATGAACAAACTACTCACTATTTATATAGCCATACAAGAAAACGATTAATTTATAAGCCGGATTTATACTTTTGGTCAAGAATTCCGGAAATTCTATCAAATTGCTCAATTTAGATATCAGTTTTGAGATTTTGGGATTAGAAATGTAGCAACAACAGCAACTATACCGGCTACAAAAAATGTAAGTAAGCGTGCACTAATTTGCTCATCCATTCCGGTACTTATCCATATTATGGTAAACAACATGCCGGAAATTATGGTAATAACCGCTGCTTTACCGTGAAAACGCTTCCAAAATAATGATAATAAAATCACTATTGAAAAAGTGCCGCCGATACCTGCCCAAACATAGCTTACTAAAGTAAAAATCAATTTAGATGGTGAAAAATAAGCAATTATTAATGCAATAACAGCTAATAATGCAGTAACTATACGAGAACGTAACAGATTTTTCTTTTCGCTTTTATCCGGATTTTTACTTAAAGGTTTTAAAATATTATCAGAAAACTCAGTTGCCGAAAGAATTAATAAAGAATCTGCCGTAGAAATCATAGCCGCAATTGCACCGGTAATTAAAATTGCCGCTATATAAGGCGGAAATATTTTTAATAAAACTGCCGGCATAACAAACTCTTGATCTTCCAATCCTGTTGGTCCGAATATGGCAATACCTATCCAGCCCAAAGACAATGCCCCCACATAAGCTACCAAAGTCCAAATAATTCCAACATTTCGTGCACGTTTTGCCTGTTTCATGTCTTTAATCGCCATAAAGCGGGTAGTAAGTTGCGGTTGTCCGCCCAAGTATCCGAAAAACCAAGAAAAACCACCCATTATCATCACTCCTGCAGCAAAACCACTCGAAGCGCCTGTTAATGAAGTATAACTATTACCGGCACTTTCCAAAGCAGTGCTCATAGAGTTTGCAAACAGATCGGGGTGCTCGGCAATATAATAAATACCCACGATAGGACCTATTACCAAAGTAATAATCATTACAATTGCCTGAATTACATCGGTATATACCACACTGCGAAAACCTCCGTAAATAGTATATGGAATAATAATACCGGCAGTAATAAGCATACCCCATTCCGGTTTTATATCAAACATGGTAAATAAAGTTTTGCCTCCACCCAGAAATTGAGCTCCTACGTAAAAGAAAAAGAAAAACACAATGGTTAAACTACTTACAACACGCACCCATTTACCAAAATCATCGTGCCGTTTGGCAATATAATCGGTAAAAGTGCTTGCATTGTATTTATGTGCTTCCTTATTTAAACGCCACGAAAGGGCTGCCCATGCAGTTACGATACCGGCAACAC
>JALSLF010000279.1 GCA_026988445.1 Bacteroidales bacterium | reverse complement strand
ATTATCGGCATGTATGAAGAAATAAACAGTTTTGTTTCTTTCATAAAAGATGCTGCCGAAGGGGGGTCATCGCAAGAAATGGCTTTTGTTTTAATAGGAGAACCGGGTAACGGTAAAACCTTTTTTGTCGATTATTTAAGCAAATTATACCGGGAATTTATTGCCCAACCCGAAAACAACCGTTTTTCTTTCCGCTTTAAAAATTTGGATAAAATTGGCGGTTACGGAAAAATTAAAGTCATCGAATCACAAACCTATGAAGATCCGATGATTTTGGCAATGAATATTTTTGATGAAGAAAATAAAAATCGTGATTTTTTAAAAAAAGCCGGTGCAACAAATAAACAAATTGATATTTTTTATCAAAATTACCGTCCGCTTGGTGCCGATACCTATTTTATATTAAATGAAATTAAAGAATTTATAAAAAATGATTTAAGCAAATTAGATGATTTTATAGAAATATTTAA
Organism: Bacteroidales bacterium; assembly: GCA_026988445.1. GTDB lineage: Bacteria > Bacteroidota > Bacteroidia > Bacteroidales > NBLH01 > NBLH01. The sequence goes on along the minus strand of JALSLF010000279.1, from coordinate 1,921 downwards.
AATCCCAATTAGCGAATCGCGCGGAGTGTTAACCGGAAAATATGCAGCAAAAGATAAAATAACTTCTTCGGCTGTTGATTTATTGGGCGATGAATCTATAACACGATTATTACATATTACCGACCCGAGTAATCCTTACCGCTTTGATTTAAGGCGCGGAGCTTTGGCGCGTGTAGCCGGAGGAGGTATTCACTTTGCCGATGAAATTTTCAAAAACAAACGCGATTTAGTTCAAGTATATCTTGGAGTAATTCAAAACCGAACCATAGAAATTGAAGGCTTTAAATGGCCTCTTGATACACTTATTATTGCCACCAGTAATAATTCGGAGTTTGCACGATTTCTGGAAGAAAAAGAACAAGCACCTATTGTCGACCGCTGCCGTTTGGTTTATATGTCGCACAATACTAATTACAAATTACAGCAAGAATTAACAAGGTATGCCATCGGAACCGGTAATAAAACAAGCTATACCGGCGAATCGCTACATATTGACCCAAATTTAAACTATGCAGTTTCAGTAGCTTTTACTTTAACCAGAATGCCGCGTACAGAAAAGCTAAGTCCGGTAGAAATGATGAAACTTGCTGCCGGTGAAGTTGCCGGTGAAAAAAGTATTCAAACGCTTAACGAAGTAATTGACCAATTAAATGCCGACCCTGATATTACAAAACGTTTTGGACAAAAAGGTTTAGGACATCGAAATTTGGGACGTTCTATCCAAATTTTACTCGAAAAATCAGAAACTCAAGAAGGCAAATGTATGTATGCCGGCGATGTATTCAGTGCTATTGAATTGGTAATTATTGACTATGTTCAAGACCCTAATGATAGAACTAAATATCTCGAAGACATTAAAATGGCAAAATCATTATACAGAAAAAATATTATGACCTCTATTTTTAATGCCTATATGGATGAACCCGATGCCATTGAAAAAGATGTTATGAATTATGTAAATATGATTATTGGTATTGATGCTAAAAATCTCGGCTCAGATAAAATCTGGACTTATAAAGATCCACAAACCGGAAAACTTGTATCAATAAAAATTGATGAAAACTTTATTAACAGTGTTGAAGAGCGTCTTGGACTAAAAACCAACGAACAAAAACAAAGTTACCGCACAACCATTGCAAAAATTTACGGTCAAAAACTTATTAAAGACCCAAATTATGATTTTATGGATAATAACGATTTAGTGAAAGCGGTTACTGATGTTCGATTAAAATCGGATATTGCCGGAGCCGGAAGCCTTGTGGGTGCACTTGCCAACCGTACGAATGAAGAAAATCAAAGACTGTATAACCGTATGATTAATACCATGTCTAACAAACTGGGATATTGCAATACTTGTGCCCAAAAAACCATTGAATATTTCTGTACAATGGACGATGCAGATTAAGCTCGGTAGCTCAGCTCTATAAGCTAAGAATTTCATAGTTTACAAAACTGCACTACAAGGCTAAACCCTTTGAACCGGAACTTTTTAAATTTTATGAGTAAAAATGACGATATAAAAAAACATGATTTTATCGGTAAAAAACATCATTATTTACCGGGTAGCCATAATATTGATGATTTTTATAGCTTAAATGATGCTCTTTTCTTTTTACAATACCATCCTTTGGATAATGATATACCTGTAAGTGCCTTAAAAACACTTGATGAACTCATTGAAAAGGATAAACAAAGAGAAAAAGACGGTTTTCCGCGGCGTATCAAAATCGGAAAAATTGTAAAACCTCTGCCGGGGAATAAGGCAAAAGTGGTGGTTGTTCCCACTACAACAGAGCCTAAATTTTACCATGATGATTCACTTAGCGATGATGAAGAACAACAAACCGGCGGCAGTGGTGAAGGTGAAGAAGGCGAAGTAATCGGGAAACAAAAAGTAGATCCGCATCAAGGTGAAGGTGAG
>JALSLF010000278.1 GCA_026988445.1 Bacteroidales bacterium | reverse complement strand
GCATAGGCAATGGCACCGTTTCGGTGGATTTCTTCAAAAGTAATCTCCCACTCATTATGACATTCTTCCCCGTTCATGGTAACCATAGGGTAAAGTGCAGCATTATTGGTAAATCCTAATTTTTCGGCATTTTCTATTGCCTTTTGCAGATGATTGTATCGATATTTTAACAAATTACGAGCAACATGATCATCGGCTGTACTCAAATAAAAAGGCAAACAGTAGGCTTCTGTATCCCAATAGGTACTTCCACCGTATTTCTCACCGGTAAAACCTTTGGGTCCAATATTTAATCGAGGATCATCGCCTGTATATGTTTGATTTAGCTGAAAAATATTAAACCGGATACCTTGTTGGGCAGCTAAATCGCCTTCAATAACAATATCACTCTCTTTCCATTTATCTTCCCAAACTTTAATATGCTCATGCAATAATATTTCAAAACCACTTGCCGCAGCTTCACGAACTACCTTTTTTGCCGTTTTTAAAAGTTTCTTTTTGGGATGATATTCCGATGACAAATTAGAAATATATTTATACAAAACGGTTTCTTGCCCCTTTTTACATTCAATGTCTGTAGAAATTGCTACATATTTCTTTTTTTGAACGTTTTGAGTAGAAAAATCGATACTTGCATAATCTTGGGTAATATTAAAACGCATACCTGTGGCAACGTGAAACTTTGTTTTTTTAGTTCTTGCAACAATATAAGCCTCACGCTCATATACTTTTTTATTTACCTCTTTCCAAAACTTTTCATCATAATTTGAATCTTCGTTTTCAATATCGGCATCAATATAAGGAGTAAAGGTAATTTTTCCATCAAAATTAAGCGGCGTAATAGCATATTTTATTGCGGCAACTTCTGAATTAGCCATACTGATAAAACGCTTGGCAACAACTTTCAGTTCTTTTCCACTATTCATCCGTGCTGTAAATGAACGCTCCAAATAACCTTCTTTCATATTCAATGTTCTTCGGAACGAAAGTACTTCGCATTTAGCCAAATCCAGCTCTTCCCCTTCAATATTAACATTTATCCCTATCCAATTTGCAGCATTCAACACTTTGGCAAAATACTCGGGATAACCGTTTTTCCACCAGCCGACTTTAGTCTTATCAGGATAATAAACACCTGCAACATAACTACCTTGCATACTGGCTCCACTGTATTTTTCTTCAAAATTTGCCCGCTGTCCCATGTGTCCGTTTCCAATACTGAAAATACTTTCGGACATTTTATTACGCTCGGGGACAAATTCTTCTTCGATGATTTTCCACTCATCAAGTTTATAATATCTTTTCATGAGTATATTTTTTTATTATTTTTATGGTCTCATGTAACCGCATAATTAAAATAATCATATCCATAATTTAATAATTATTTTAATTATGCTTGTTTCATAACAAGCTAATATTAGCGTTATTAAATAAATTTAGATGTTTGTTAATTCCTAATTAAATCTTCAAAATCACGAATGGTAAATTTTTCAAATCCGGGGATTAAATAATCTGCATCCGGTAAATTTTCTTTGTTACCAATACCGATACAAAACATTTTTGCATTATGGGCTGCTTCAATGCCTGCTGCTGCATCTTCAAATACAACACAGTTTTCAGCTTGAACATTTAAAGCTTTTGCTCCGGCAAGAAAAACTTCCGGGTTAGGTTTTGCTTTTGAAACTTTTGTTCCGTCAATGATTGCATCAAATAAAGCGGCAATTTCCAAACGGTTTAAAATAATCATTGCATTTTTACTTGCTGAACCTAATGCTGTTTTATATCCTTTGGCTTTCGCCGATTTCAAAAATGACAAAGCTCCGGGTAATATTTCGTCCGGGCTCATTTTTTTTATCATCTCTACATATTGTTTGTTTTTCTTTTCGGCAAGTTCCTGCTTTTTTTCATCCGGCAATTCAATTTTTCCCACTTCAAGTAAAATATCCAACGAACGCATACGCGATACACCTTTTAAACGCTCATTATCTTCTTCAGAAAAATAAAACCCCAAGCCATCAGCTAATTCTTTCCATGCCAGATAGTGATACTTTGCAGTATCCACAATTACTCCGTCCAAATCAAATATCAACCCTTCAACTTTCATAAATATTTAAAAATTTTAACAGATAACAACTTCTTTTAATCGAATGATAAAAATAAATTACGTTTTTCATTTCAATCCTTATCGTTTACAAAAACTACCAATAAAGCTGCAATAATCATGGAAATACCACCAAGTAACAAAGCATAAATTGCCTCCCCTTCAAACAACTGTTTTACAAAAAAACCGAGTAAACTGGCAGCCAAGATTTGAGGAATTACAATAAAAAAGTTAAAAATTCCCATATAAGTACCCATTTTATCCTGTGGCAAAGCGCCTGTTAAAATGGCAT
>JALSLF010000277.1 GCA_026988445.1 Bacteroidales bacterium | reverse complement strand
ACAAAAAAAATGGAACGAGTCTTTACTGTATGAAAATGAAAAAATTGAATTAAGTAGAAAATCGAGCAAAAAAGCTCTGGTAAACGACTTGATAAACCGTGCCTATACGTTAAAAATGCTAAAAAAATATAATGAAGCAATAGCTGATTTAGAAGAAGCAAAAAAAATAGCTCAGTTTGAAATCAAAAATGAACAATTAACATTTAATTGTTATAAGGAGTTGGCAAATAATTACAAACTACTCGGTAACAAAGAAAAGTACAACGAATATCATAACCTTGTAGAACGTATTAAAACAGAAAAAACCACATCGAATTTAAAAAACAAAACTGCCGAAGCGCAAATTAAAGCGCAAATTAAAGAACAAGAACTACAAGAAACCTCAACAAAACTAAATCTTATTTCAGATTCATTAAATATTGTTGCCGATTCATTAACGAAAATGGAAGCCATTGCTAAAATGCAACAGTTTAAACTGGAAGCACAAAATGAACGAATTGCTCGTCAAGAATTACAGCTCCAAATTAGAAGAAACGTCATTTATTTCTTAATCACTTTTCTAATATTTGCTATTATTGCCGCAATTTTATGGTACATTCAGTACAAAAAGAAAAAAGAAGCGCTTAAAATTGTTCAACTTAAGAATGAAGAAATTCATCAGCAAAAAGAAGAAATTCAAACACAAGCAGATGAACTGGAGTTTCAAAGAGATGAATTATATCGTTCTAATAAAACCAAAGAAAAACTACTTTCGGTAGTTGCTCATGATTTAAAAAACCCCATTCATGCTTTGATTGGATTTTCTGAACTGCTAACAGATAAAGAAGCCGGTTTATCGGAAGATGAAAAAACTCAATATGCCGAATACATACACGATTCGTCATTACAAATTTTTTCATTGCTTGAGAATTTATTAAAATGGGCACAAAGCCAAAGCAGTTCCATAAAATATCAACCCGAAAAATTTAATGTTAATGAATTGCTTGATATTAATATTAAATTATTTCATGAAGCGGGGATGAAAAAAGAAATTGAATTAATTTTTAACGGTAAAACAAAAAATCAAGTATATGCCGACAAAAATATGATTAATACCGTAATTCGTAATTTGATTAATAATGCAATAAAATTTACATCAGCAGGTGGAAAAATTTCTGTTTCGGCAGAAGATAAAGATGATTTTGTAGAAGTTTCGATTGTAGATACCGGCGTAGGTATGACCGAAGATATTGTTAAAAAAATTCTTGAAACCGATGAGTTTCATTCATCACAAGGAACTTCAAACGAACAAGGTACAGGCTTAGGACTTGCTATTTGTAAAGAATTTTTAAATGCCCATGATAGTAAACTGCAAATCCTAAGCCGCCCCAATAAAGGTTCTACATTTTATTTTAAAATCCCGGTTGCTACCAAGTCCTAATTTTCAGGGAACAATACTTCCATATCCTTAGCTTTTGCCTTTTGATACCAAGAATCAGGTATAAATGTCCAATTATTATCGCATAAAGGAGTAATTGATTTTTGTTCTTCAATCCACTTAATCATATAATAGCGTAAATCCTTATTGGTTGCATGAGCTACTCTTTCCGATAGTTTATCTTTCGGAATACCGGCACCTTTAATTAAGTGTCCACCGCCACCATTTCCTCTATAAGAATTTATGGCAACCAGATACTCTTTATTCAAATCAAACTCTTTTCCTGAACTAAGTTGTAAAATATGCACTCTTTCTCCTTTGGGAGCTTTTAAATCAACCGTATAATCAATTCCTGCAGCCGATGAAAAATTGTAATATGCCGAAGCAAGGTGAAAATCTCCTTCATCCGTAGTTTTTAATTTTAATAAATGGTCATTTTCATCTTTCATCCGGTTAAACCATAAATTTACAGAATATTCCAGATAGTTTTTTATTTCTATTCCACTTAAACGCATCGTATATAAAAGGTTCTCAAAACGATATAAATTAAACATATCGCGAACATATACTTTTCCTTTCTTAATTTCAGCATCGTAGCTTAATGGTGAAGTAAAAGAGATTTCAGCTTTACTTATTTGTAATTGAATGGTATGAATTAAATCGGAAAATTCAGAATCGCCAAATAAAGCATCTTTACTTTGAATGGTTTTTGTAAAACTTCCTATTTCACGATTTACATATTTTTTGGTTTCTTCAAAAAAGCCGGCAAATTTATTAATAAACGATTTATCCGGAATAATTGTATCGGTATCAATAATTTGTCCTGTAATGTTTTTGTCCCATGATTTTTTTTCTTCGTTCCAACTTAATTCTATATCAACCACTGCCATACAACGAGCATGGCTACGCGGGTCCATAATTAACACATCACTGCCGTTAGGGCTTTTCACCGTAAAATTATATTTTTGATGATCGT
>JALSLF010000276.1 GCA_026988445.1 Bacteroidales bacterium | reverse complement strand
GCTTTCTTTAAAAGCGCTGATTAAGTTATTTTGTTTTTCTTTTAAATACGTTTGGATAATTTCATTTTGAGCAAAATGCCTTTCTTTTAAAAAAACTTCTATATCGTGCCAATCCCCCAGTAGTTTTCCCATTTGTTTTAATTGCACTAATTTTTCAGGAGTATTTTCTATATTAATACTTTGAATTTCGGTTAAATAAGTAAGTTCTTTAATTCTTTTTCTTATTTTATGATAATCAATTTTATCTTTATTTAAAAGCCGGTTGATAAGAGTAATGCGCTTGTCGTAGTATTTTTTGATGCTTATAGGAATATCCGGTTTTGAATAGTTTATTGTATTTTGAATCGTATTTTCTGCTTTTTGAAACTGCTTTTTTAGTTTTACATAATTAAATTTTGATAAAAATTCTTTTAAATACGCTATTTCGATATTTTCTTGTTTTTTAAGCCGGTCTTTTTGCTTTGTAAGATTTATACCTAACTTGTATTCAACATCTTCAAGCAGTACTATTTGTATTTGTATATCGCGTAAGATTGCTGCCGATTTAAATACTTTTATTAATTGTTTTGCCTTTTTTTTAGGCTGAAACTTTTTATCGAAACAAAAGTTTAAAAACTTAAATAATAATCTTAATCTTTTAATGCTCACGCGCATGTCATGAATTGCTTCTTCTTGAGCGGTTTGAGCTGCTATTTTAAAATTATCTTCAAATATTGTTTTATGAATTTGAAAATATTTTTGTACAATATCGTTGTTCATGCATAGTTTGTTAGGAAAATATTATTCTTTGTATAACCTAAATTGAGCGATTATCTACTTCAATATCTTGGTACTTCTTTTTCTACATAATCGCTCAATTTAGGTAAAAAAAACTAATTTATAGATTTTTCAAAAACTATTTCCTCGTTTAGCTTATTTTGAACTTGATAAACAAAACGAGCAAATTGATTGTATGAATTTGCAGGAAAACGAATTTGTTTTATAGCGTACTTTATGTTTAAAACTAATTGACCCTTTTTTTTCTGAATTGTGTAAATAAATTGAACATTATTCCCAAACATTTGTAAATTTATATCATGTGGATATTCGATTGTATAATTTTCAGGAATTGGAATATTTATATTGTATTGATAAACAAAAGGGTAGTCTAATTCTACCGGGCATGCTCTAAAATTTTCCATAAAATTATCATCGGTAAATTTTAAATTAATTTTTGGTTTGAATATGATTTTACCGGATTTATTAGATTTAAGTTCTATATTTGATTTTATAATTAAAGGAGCATCTATATTATTCAGATTTTCAATTTGCGGATTAGAAATATTTACATTTTCAAGCCCTGTTTGCAGTTTATCTATAATGTTGTTCGTTTTATTTAAGAGCATTTCATGCCTTATTTCTAATGCATCGTATCCGCTTAGTTCATTTACAGATGTACCGGAAACAGTGTTGTTATCATCAATAATAATGTTTGTAGTAGCATTTGATTTACTTATATCTTTATTATCAATTTTTACCCATTCGTGTCCGTTTTCACTGATTAAAAAACCGGTAACTCCAATGGAGTTTTTTCGGACGAAATTATAAGGTCTTAGCGTATCGCTGGCATCAAGAAAAATATATTTATCATCTACTTTTGTACGTACGATAACATGATTGAATTGTGAAACATCATGAATATTAGTATCAATCATTCCATGTTCCCGGGTGCTTAACATTACGGGGTTGGCTTGCAAACCCATTCTTCTTAAAAAACTGATTAATAAGAAGTTAATTTCTACATTACTCCCTTCTTTTGCTTCAAAAGATTTTCGTAAACTTTTTTCATTAACGAACTTGTTGGTTACTTTTGTATAGAGTTTCCCAAGAAAAGGGTCAAATACTCTATTGGCATAAATTAGATAAGTACTGTCCCATTTTATTTCGGTACGTACAAAATTGTAAATATCCGATATTTTTTCTAAATCCGTTTTTTTTCTATTGGTTACACTGTCAAGAGCTCCTTTATCTTTCCAAGGCAATTTTAAAGGCATTCCAAAGCGGTGGTGCTTTAACATTTTATGGTTTAATTCTTCCCAATCTGATATTTGATGTATATAACCTGCCGGATAAGGAATCATTCTTCTTTGTTCGGGGGTTTTTGTATAATAAAAATCATTGGTGGTAATCATTATCGGATAAGTGATATATTGCCAAACTTCACTCTGGTTACGTTGTTGAATGCGCTCTAAATGGATGTTAATTTTGGGCATATAATCTTTGGGTGAGTAGATAAATTCTTTACATTCAAATGCCGGAATATTTTTTAAAACAAATTGATACATTTTTCCGGACAAATCCACATTCTCTTTTTGAGAAGAATACTTCCCTCTTGCCAATAAAACTTTTGAATAATATTGA
>JALSLF010000275.1 GCA_026988445.1 Bacteroidales bacterium | reverse complement strand
AATACCTGTGAGTAAGCTTGTTTTTTGCCCGTAAAGTGCCGGTGGTAAATCCCAACCTCCAAGAAATATAATACCCTCGCTTTCGTCAAACAGTTTTTTAAAACTTTGGGTACATGAATTTTCACGATATAAATTCTCTGGCGATAAATTACCGGATACTGTTTGAAATTTAATATAATCTATATTGTTTTCATGTACAAATTTCTTTGCATCATCTATATTTATCTCCGATTTTTCATAAAATACAGCAAGATACTCAAGATTTTTAATATCAATTATTTTATGATTGCTAAGGTACACCAGTGATTTAAGATAAAAAACACCCGGATTTACCAGTATTACTCGTGTTTTAGGTTCGGGTAAACTATCGGTTTGTGAAAATACAGAAACAAAAAATACGCTAAGTAGAATAAAATTCAGGATAATTTTCTTCATAACACTACTTTATTTCAAATTCATAATAATACTTTTCTCGTTCACCTTTTGGTGTTTCATAATTTATTTCAACACGATAAATTCCTGCATCTACCTGTTTTTCAATAGTTTTACGAACACCATTTATTCGCTCTTCGCTACAAGAATCTTCTTTCTGGTCCCAAATAATTTTTAAATTACTGCTTTTTGTAAGCTCTTGTTTCTCGGGTGGGGGCGGACAAGATGCATCACAAGGACAATACATTACGTTTACTCTTTTCCACTGCTCACCATCTTTTTTATCAATAAATTTTTCCATCGGACGCAGTATCTGCACTACATTATCAGAAGGATTTTTTAAAGAAATAGTGATTCTTTCACCGGAATCATAAACTTTTTTGGCACTCAGTTCAATATTATCAGCAATTTTAACCGTTTGCATAGCATTTTTTTGGGTTTTGCATGAATAAGCAAAAAAGACTAAAAAAATTATAAATACATGTTTCATAAATAAGATAATTTTCAATTTTAAAATAGTTTTGCTACAAACTTAATAAACTTAATTCGCTTTTTATAAACTTTTATTAATTTTGCAGGCTAAATAAATACAATTTTATACAAATGGAGACAGTTTTAAGCGGAATCAGACCCACAGGACATTTACATATTGGAAATTATTTTGGTGCGGTAAAAAATTTCATCAAATTACAAGAAAATTACAACAGCTATTTTTTTATTGCTGATTTTCACTCACTTACAACACACCCCACCCCTAAATACTTACACGATAATGTAAAAAATGTATTGGCAGAATATCTCGCTTGCGGATTAGACCCCGAAAAAGCAACCATATACATTCAAAGTGATGTTCCTGAAATTCCCGAAATGTATTTACTTTTTAATATGAATGCATATATCGGCGAATTGGAACGTACTACAACTTTTAAAGAAAAAGTGCGCAAACAACCTGATAATGTAAATGCCGGTTTACTTACCTACCCTGTACTAATGGCAACCGATATTCTTATCCATCAGGCAAACAAAGTTCCCGTAGGGAAAGATCAGGAACAAAACCTTGAAATGGCACGTAAATTTGCAAAACGCTTTAATCATATGTACGGGGTTGATTTATTTCCCGAGCCGCAGGCTTTTAATTTTGGCGAACAATTGGTAAAAGTTCCCGGATTAGACGGAAGTGGAAAAATGGGAAAATCAGAAGGAAATGCAATTTACCTGATTGACGAGCCCAAAGTAATTGAGAAAAAAGTAATGCGTGCGGTTACCGATAGCGGACCCACTCAAAAAAATCAAGAAAAACCCGAACCCATTGCTAACTTATTCAGCCTAATGAGCATTGTTTCCGATAAAGATACATTTGACTTTTTTAATGAGAAATACAATAATTGCGAAATACGCTACGGCGATATGAAAAAACAACTGGCAAAAGACATTATTGCCTTTACATTGCCATTCAGAGAAAAAATACTGGAAATAGCTGCCGATAATGATTATTTGCACAAAGTTGTCAAAATGGGCGCAGAAAAAGCTCGTGAAAGTGCATCAAAAACTTTACGGGAAGTACGTAAAGCAGTAGGTTTCCGGAAATTTTAATTTTATCACTTTACTCAACTTTCGCAAGTTCTTATTTCTGCCACCGATCCGCCGATAGTCGGACAAGTTGCATGAATTACTAACGATTCTGTTGATACTATAATAATTAGCACTGAAATTTTTCTCTTTTCACCAAAGGTAAAAAAGGAAAATCGAAATAAAAAAAATTGAATTATTTCATTCGTGCAACTTGTCCGACTATCGGCGGATCTGTCGCTATATTATTATTTACATGCTTGCGAAAGTTAAGTTAATTAAAATATAGAAAATATTAATGTAACAAACATAACAGATTAATGAACAGTATATTATTAATATCGTTAACTAAACGACATTGATACTTTAGCTCAATTAAATTTTTATCAAAACAAAAATTT
>JALSLF010000274.1 GCA_026988445.1 Bacteroidales bacterium | reverse complement strand
CAACTTAAGAAACAGGGATTTGAAAACATAAGTATTTCTATGGCTGAAGGAACCGGAAAATTTCAGGCAGAAAATGCTTTTGTTTCTCAAAAATTCTCTATTACGAACAGCGAAATTGCGAAATTGGAGATTGTTATTTCCGATAAAGATATTGAGCTTGTTGTGAATATAATTTCCGAGCATGGTAAAACCTTATATCCCGGCGATGGAATTATTTACGTTTCATGTGTCGAAAAAATGTTTCGGGTGAAAGATGGATTTAAATCACAAGAATAGAGCAAGAAAGTTTTAAGGGTTTTGTATTAGGCAAAGCCCTTAATTTTTGCTGGTTTTCAAAGTCTATAATCGCTTAACCCGCATTATTCATGGGATTAGCTTTATGCAGATGCGAGGCGTCGAAACCCGAAGGAATACTTTGGTATTTCAAGGGTTTTGCAACGAAGCAGATGCATGAAGATAATCCCAAGACACCCAAATTTGGGTTTAATAAAATTCGCAAAACCCATTTTTAATAAACTGTAAACCAGTGTGTTGATGTGTTTTGTGTAAAGAATCGGTGAATAATGCGGGTTAATTTAGCTTTTAATTAAGCATCAAATTTGCAACCCGGTTGCACTTCATATCTACTATTTTTGTAGCATAAATTTAAAAGTGATGCATATGAAAATAGTAATGAAAGTTTCAATTATACTGCTTTTCCTGTTTTCAGGAAAGATAATACTTGCACAAAAACAAACTGAATTTCCCGAAAAAAATTAGATTAATTACAGGTGTTCGCGTTAATCCTTTAATTGTTTATGACTTTGAAGGCAATAGCCAAGAATTTATGCGTTTGCATGGGGAATTTGGGGCTTTGTTTAATAGAAAAATCTATGTCTCAGTAGGTTATGCTGCTGTTGCTAATGCTGTTTACAATTTTAATGAATATTGGTTTATCGGTTTTGATAAAAAAGTTCCTGTTTCTTGGGTTTTAGCCACAGAATATATGCTTACAGAGAATAAGTTTATTGTTCAAACCGGACCAAACATTAAATTAAGTAAGATTGGAAATGTGTTTGCTTTTTTATTTACACCCGTAGATAATTTTAATCTTGGAATGAAAGTAGGAGTGTTTATTCCTTTAAATGTTGTATTAATGAAAAAATAAATAGCTACAATTTTGCTTCGTTAGACTGCTTTTGTCTCTATCTGTATCTGTGGAGCTTTGCTTTTTTAGCTTATTGTGAATTTATTGAAAATGTTTAATTAATAACGAATGAAAGTAACTACTTTTTTAATCAGTAAAATGGATTGTCCTTCCGAAGAAAATTTAATAAGGATGAAATTAGACGGACTTTCCGAAATCAAACAATTAGATTTTGATATTGAAAACAGGAAGCTAACTGTTTATCACATTCATGATAATCCTGAAATAGAAGAGCGATTGAATGACTTAAATCTGGGCTCTAAACTTTTGAAAACCCATGAAACAGACAAAGCAGAAATTAAGGAACAAAAATCCCAGACAAAATTGCTATGGGCGGTTTTGCTCATTAACTTTTCTTTTTTTGTAATAGAGCTAATAACAGGAATATTTTCAAAATCAATGGGATTGGTGGCAGACAGTTTGGATATGCTCGCCGACTCTTTTGTTTACATATTAAGTCTATGGGCAGTAGGAGCAGCTTTGTCGCGCAAAAAACTGGTAGCGCGTTTAAGCGGATACTTTCAAATTGTATTAGCATCTTTGGGTATTGTGGAAGTAATCAGAAGGTTTATTTTTTCTGAAAATACTCCTGGTTACAAAACAATGATTGTTGTTTCTTTGTTTGCATTGGCAGCCAATGCGGTAAGCATGTGGATTTTACAAAAAACAAAAAGCAAAGAAGCCCATATTACTGCAAGTAAAATTTTTACTTCTAATGATATTATAATAAATATTGGGGTGATTATTGCAGGCTTTGCTGTTATGTTAAGTAATTCCATGCTTCCGGATTTAATAATTGGTATGATTGTATTTATTATAGTAGTACAAGGTGCTTTAAGAATTTTGAAACTGGGAAAATAAACTACTGATTTACTATATTTTATATTGCTTTATGTTGTATAACAACATAAAAATATTTTGAAACGCATTAGTTAATCGTATATTTGCGATGAACAATTCGCAGAAATGAATAGAAGTTTAAAAAATATAAATCACGAAGAAGATACTGAACAATTAGCTCGGTTTGCTAAGGCTTTAGGGCATCCTGTACGAATAGCAATACTCAAATATCTGGCAAAACAAAATAGCTGTTTTACCGGTGATTTAGTAGAAATATTCCCTTTGGCACAATCTACTATTTCGCAGCATCTGAAAGAACTGAAAGAAGCCGGTTTAATTCAAGGCACATTGAAACCTCCTAAAATTAAATATTGTATTAATAGAGAG
>JALSLF010000273.1 GCA_026988445.1 Bacteroidales bacterium | reverse complement strand
CCGCAAATGTTTGAGCGCTTTGAAATTTTGCCTTTTCAGCCAACTTGCGAACTATTGGTTGCTGAATTTGCCGAGCGGATAAAACCTTTATTGCCGCCCGAAGTAAAACTTTATAGTTTACGACTTTATGAAACGGCAACGTCTTATGCCGAATGGTTTGCAGAAGATAATGAATAGTTGTGCTAAGGTTTAGGCTTTTCGCATATTTTATAAAAAAATAGTATCTTTGCGTTTATAAAATTGTACAAAATGGGATTACCTTCATTATTTAAAATACCCTCGCATAAGGTTTTTGATTTCAAAACCCGGTATTACGATGCGGTTAAGGAAGAGTTTGAACAACGTGTAGAACGTGCTAAGCGCGATGTGGGAGCAGGAAGTGTAGTAAACGAAAAAGGGGAATATGTACCTGCTGTAAAGGGACAGATGCGTAGATATATTAATCGTGCATACGCTACAAAAGAACGCAGAGGTTCAAATTACCGGGTACTTATTATTGCTGCAATTTTGTCGGCAATAGCCTATTATGTTTTTTATGCATAATTTTTGACGATATCCGATTGTTTTTCACAGAGTAATTAAATGACAGATATTATAGAGCTATTACCCGATTCGGTAGCTAATCAAATTGCTGCCGGAGAGGTTATTCAGAGACCTGCCTCGGTAGTAAAAGAATTGGTAGAAAATGCTATTGATGCCGGTGCAAAAAAAATTCAACTGATATTGAAAGAAGCCGGACGTGGTTTGGTGCAGGTGATTGATGATGGCAAAGGTATGTCGCCTACCGATGCGCGTTTGGCTTTTGAACGTCATGCTACTTCAAAAATACGTAAAGCCGAAGACTTATTTGCCATACGGACAATGGGTTTTCGTGGCGAAGCTTTAGCTTCGATTGCTGCCGTTGCTCAAGTTGAGCTAAAAACACGTCAAGAGAGTGAAGAACTGGGCACTTACCTTAAAATTAGCGGTTCGGAAATAGAAGCACAAGAATTTGTTACTTGCCCTGTGGGTAGTAATTTTGCCGTGCGTAATTTATTTTTTAACATTCCGGCACGCCGCCGTTTTCTAAAATCGGATAATACGGAATTTAGGCATATTTTAGTACAATTTCAACGTATTGTTTTATGTTATCCCGAAATTGCTTTTCTGTTAAAACATAACGATGCAGAGGTATATAATTTACCGGTATCAAATCTGTATCAACGTATTATACATATATTTGGCGATAGTGTAGGCAAAAATGTAGTACCTGTAGATGTACAAACCGGTTTGGTAAATATTAGCGGTTATATCGGAAAACCGGAAATTGCCCGTAAAAAAGGAGGAAATCAATTTTTCTTTGTAAATAAGCGATTTATGCGTCATGCTTATTTTCATAAAGCCGTTATGATGGCTTACGATAATATTATTCCGCCCGATACCCAGCCAAGTTATTTTTTGTATTTTGATATTGACCCTTCTCGGATTGATATTAACATACATCCGACCAAAACTGAAATTAAATTTGAAGATTCGCCTGCGGTTTTTCAAATGATACGTGCCGCTGTTAAAGAAGCATTGGGTAAGTACAATGTGGCGTATTCAATAGATTTTGACCAAGAAGGTGCTATTGATATTCCGGTTTTAAGTAAAGATACACAGATACATACGCCGGGTGTGGGTATAAACCCTAATTACAATCCTTTTGAAACGGATAATTCAGGGAAATCCGGTAGCGGATATTCAACTAAGGGATTTTCTGATTTTAATAAGGAAAACTTACCTGAAAATTGGGAAAGTTTGTATGCCGGTTTAGAAAATAATTTACCGGAACAACAACAACTTTTTAATCAAGAGAATAATAATAATCAAGTTTTTAACAATAATTCGGAAAATATATTTTTACTTAAAAACAAATATATTGTAACAACGGTTAAATCGGGTTTAATGTTAATTCATAAACGCCGGGCACAAGAACGTATTTTGTACGAGCAGTTTTTGGCTAATTTATCGAATCAACAAGCCGTTTCGCAAGTTAGTTTATTTCCGGTAACATTAAATTTAGATGCCGAAAATGCCACAGCTTTGCTTGAAATAAGCGAGTCGTTGAAAAAAATCGGTTTTGATATTCAAAAATTCGGTAAAAACTCTTTTGTGGTTAATGCCAGCCCTGCTTTTTTTGAGCATTTAGATCCTGTTGAGGTTATTACACAATTTTTAGATACTTATAAACTTACAAGCGGTAGTGTTGAGCAAGATGCTAATGAAAAAATTGCTGTTTCAATGGCAAAAGCAGCTGTAAGTGGTTATCAATCGGAACTAACTACGGTTGAAATGCGGGAACTGATTGATATACTTTTTACGTGTAAAATTCCTAATCATTCGCCAACAGGAAAAACAATTATAAAAATTCTAAGTGTGGATGAATTGGATAATATGTT
>JALSLF010000272.1 GCA_026988445.1 Bacteroidales bacterium | reverse complement strand
CTTCCAAGGAAAATATTCACCATAATCATGATTACCTAAAATTGAAAAAACACCGTATTTAGCTTTAATTTTTGATAAAATATTTTCCCAACCGTCTAATTCCACAGCAAGATTATTTACAATATCACCCGTAAAAAATACTACATCCGGATTTTGGGCATTCATTAACTCTATGGCTTCAATAAGTTTATCCTCGTGTCCCTTTAAACTGCCAATATGTAAATCGGAGAACTGAACTATTCGGAAATTGTTAAAAGCATTGGGTAGATTCGTAAATTTAATCTTTTTTCGGATTATTGAAAAGTTAAAGCGTCCCACTAAAATACCATAAACAGATGCTAAAAATGGAATAACCGAAAGAATTAGACCTATATGGGTAATAAATTCAGAACGACTAATTTTATCGGCATGTTCATAAATCAATTGATTAGGATTTGATAACTTTTTAATTAAAAAAGCAATTAGTTTACTGATATCTTCCAAAAATTGAGAAGTAAATATTATTAATTTGGGTAATGTAAAAATTACAAAAAATGCACCGAGAAACAAAAACAGTTTTGAAGAACGAAAATTAGTTTCTTGTACAAAATTCAGATAATAAAAACTTACCGACAAAAATATTAGCGGTAAGCTCCAAAAAGCAATGTAGGCGCTGTATTTTAACCAACTATCCAGATTTATTACATGAGCCCTAATGGCTCTAAAAACATATAAATCGATTAGAACAAGTATAAAAGAAAAAATTATAAATCGTGTGGACATAATATTCAATATTTATGAGCCGATAAAAATAGTAGAAAATTATGATGCAAAAAAACCGCAATTTGTAAACAATAATTATTTATTGTTTAAGTTTATAAATTTAGTCTAAATTTGTATGAAATTAAATCATAGAGTATTAATTAAAACTATTTGAATATGAAACAAATATTGATATCTATACTATTTATTTTTGTGTTAAGTTATCAATCTTATGCACAAAATATTGTAATTCCGGAACAACCCAAAACTGTTGATGATTTTGTAAGCCTGCGTAATGCTATTGCTACAAGCCCTGAAGGTGGTGCTGCCATTTTTTTATTGGCTTTAAAAATATATGCCGATAATCCAAACTTGGGTAAGAAATGCTTGGTTATAGCAGTTCATAAATCACTATTAAAAGAAGGCAAAACTTATAAGGGTTATAAATTAGCAGATAGTGATATGGATTTAATAAAGCGGAACATCGAAAATAATAAATTAATCCCTAATTCTTATATCGTGGGTGCCACCCCTGAAAATGGATATACCGTAAAACAACCTTATGAATACGATTTATCGGTAAATTTAATTGCTAAATCGGAAGCGGGCACCAAGGTAATGGTCAAATCATCGGGAGCAAGTAACAAACGTTCAATCACACTTAAGAAAAATAATCGCGGCTATTGGAAAGCAACCATTTGGACATCGGTACTTGCCGATATAAAACCGGCTGTTGAAGACGATGATTTATAATAACTTGCAATTTAAAAACTTCAAATCGTCCGTAAGGACATTTGAATGTTTAAGATTCAATGTCGTTTAGTTAAAGACAAATATACTGCATTAGTGTAAATTATAAATTAACGAATAATTTAAAATATTTATGAAAATTTATTTTTTAGAAGACTGAAAGCCTTAATTAATTTAGCCCAATGGCATCGCCTTGGGCTAAATTAAATACTATATAAAAGCACCCTGAAAGGGTAAATTAAATTGCACTTACAGTGCGTATATAATTTACCTATTTCACAAATATCCTAAGGCGTTGCCATTGGGTTAGAATAGCTTAGGCTTTCAGCCTATTTACGATTTGATTATTACGATTAGTATATCACCTTAAACCTACATGCTCTGCTAACCCTTTGTAAGTGAAGGCATTGAACGTAAATTAACAGTGGAGCAGATATATTGTAATTTACTCTTTGACAATAAGCCACGCTTTAAGTTTGCAAATTTAAGGTGTATTTTAAAAAATAGGAACAAAAAAATTTTTGCTTTTGTATTAAATAGCTTACATTTGCGCAAATTTTTGGAACATTAAGCTTAAAATTTATTATGACAAAGAAAAAACACGAACAAGCATCGGATGCGATTGAAAACGTTGAAGAAGTATTAAGCAGAAGTGAACAATTTATTGAAGATAACCAAAAAATTATTACAGCGGTTATTGTTATTATTATAGCAGTTGTAGGGATTTATATAGGATATAAAAAATATATCTTTGAACCTAAAGAAGAAAATGCTCAATCGCAAATGTTTGTAGCTGTTCAGTATTTTGAACGTGATTCTTTCAATTTAGCATTAAACGGTGATGTTAACTACCCCGGTTTTTTAGCTATTATAGATGACTATTCAGGAACAAAAGCCGCTAACTTATCTAAATATTATGCCGGTATTTC
>JALSLF010000271.1 GCA_026988445.1 Bacteroidales bacterium | reverse complement strand
CCTTCGGCAACTACAATGTTGGCAAAGCCACGACCATTTATGTATCTTGATTTTAATTTTTCGATAACTATATCAATATCAAAAGGAATTTCAGGTATCAAACAAACTTCCGCACCTCCGGCAATGGCAGCATGAAGTGCTATCCAGCCGGCATTTCGCCCCATGACTTCAAGTATTAAAACCCTGTTGTGTGAACTTGCTGTGGTAACTAATTTATCAACCGCATCGGTAGCTATTTGTGTTGCGGTTTGGAAACCAAAAGCATATTCGGTTACCGATAAATCATTGTTAATTGTTTTGGGTACTCCAATTATATTTAACCCCTTTTTATAAAGTGCCTCGGATATTTTATGCGAGCGATTTCCACCAATATGAATAACTGCATCAACCCCAAGTATTTTTAATCGTAAAATTAAATCATCGGAACGGTCTTCATATTCAATAGTACCGTCTTTTTGCCGTACAGGATAATTAAAGGGGTCTCTTTTATTATTTGTTTGCAGTATGGTTCCACCTTTTACGTGGATACCAGAAACCGCTTTTCTATCCAGTTTAACAATATCCAAAGGTTCGGACAACAAACCATCGAAGCCATTTATACTGCCAAGCACTTCCCAATCGTCTTCTTGCGAAGACCTTTTTACAACGGCACGAATAACCGCATTCATTCCCGGACAGTCTCCGCCACTGTTAATAATCATTAATCGTTTTCTCATATTTATTTAAGATTATTCGGTACAAGACTTATTTCTAAAAAATGTATAAATACAAAATAAAGAATAAATCGACCGGATGTATTTTTAAAACACTGTTTATAATATTTTAACCTAAATTGAGCGCTTATCTACTTCTACAAATACCAATCTATTGAGTTAAAAAGATTTACAAAAAAAGACTCAAATACCTAAAGGTATTCTTTCTTTTTTTCTAAACTTTTTATTCTCAATATCTTGGCACTTTTTTTTGTACATAATCGCTAAATTAAGGTTTAAGATACAGATTATTAATTAGATAAAAATCAATAATCAGTAGTCTATTTTAGGCGGTTTTTCGGAAATCAAAAGTAATAAAAACAAACAAAACAACAATATGTTGTAAAACAAAAACGGGAAAATTTACATATTTGTAAATTTTCCCGTTCTGCTTTTTTAAGTATGCGCTATTCTATTTTATTAAATTTAAGCCTTCTAATGCAGATTTATCGTTGGGCGAATACATCAAAACTTTATTAAATAAAACTTTTGCTTCACGTAATTTTCCTAGCTGAAAATTGGTCCAAGCAAACATTAAAAGTCCATCATAGCCAAAAGGATATAAATTAACCACTTTATTAAAGTATTTATAGGCTTTTGAATAATCCTTGTGCCCATAATAGATTAAACCTAAACGATAGTTTGCCGTAGTATTATTGGGGTTATTCACCAAAATCTTATTATAAAGATTGATTACCTCATCCCATTTACCCAATGCAGCTTTTGGATAGATTAAACCAAATTTTGCCTCTTCGGAATAAGGCATTAAAGTTACCGCTTTTTTATAATACGATGCCGATTCGGTAAATAAACCTGCTTGATAATCTAACCAACCCAAACGCAAATTTATTTCGTAAGATTGTGCATCATACACTTTTTTCATTTCTTCGGCGGCTTTTTTAAAGTCTCCTTTTTTTTCCAATTCATAACTTTTTTTAAAGGCATTAATCACTGCCTGCTGTGCAAACATATTTACTGATACAAAAAGTAAAATTACAATAATTGCACTTGTTTTCATTTTTTTAACTAAAAATTCCATTTTATTCCTCCTGTATAAGATTTATTTTGATAACTAATTTCATTACTTACTTCATTTATTTTATATGCATTTGTTTTTGTGTATTGCTGATATTTAAAAAAGATGTTTAATCGTCCTTTAAAAAAATAAGCATAGCTTAAAAATTCAAAGCGTTCGCTAATAACATCATCATCATTGTTTATGATAAAAGCATCTTTTTCGGTATAATTTATTATATCACCAAAGGTGTATGAAGGTTCAAAATATACACCAAGTAATCGAAGTCCCATTGCAGGTTTTATAACTAATGAATTATCTAAAGTATTATCTATTTTATAATCTGCAATTGCTGATAAATATAAATTTGTATTGGATAAAGGGTAACAAACAAAATCAATTCCCGGTTGAAATTGAAAATTCTTATCCAAATTTGAAATTGATGCATTTAAACCAATTTTAAAATTAGAAAAATCTTTATGCAAACCCAAATAGCCGATAATTTCATTTGTGGCATAACGAGTTGTTACTTCCATTTGTCCGGGTCTCCCCCAGCCTCCTGCCGGAACAATTTCACTGCCGGTGGAAACAATATTTAATAAATTTAAGGCAAAAGAAAAATTAAAACCGTATTTTACTTGATTGTAATAACTAAAATAGAACTGATTTTGAGCAACTTTTCTATCATCGCTAATTTGATCATTGCTATCACCAATATCAAATATATTAGTATTTTTATTCACACGACTATAGTTCCAGTAAATTCTTTTATTTCCTCCGTAAACATGCTCTACTCCCAAAGCAAAATAAGAATAACCGGTACGCACATCTTGTTGCAACAGTCCTTGCGATGTACCGGCAAAATAATCATCATTGTTTTCAAAACGCATATCAAAAGTTAAAGCAGCAATAACCGGCTCATAATCTAATCCTAATTTTTCTTTTAATTTGACATTAAATTTTTCACTTACTTTTTGTGCGTCCATAAGCCTGCCCGAGAAAAGATAGGCATAATACAAATACTCGTTTACCAAATCATTTTTCTTGTTTGCTTTATATGCTTTTTGCAAATAAGGAATTGCTTTTCGGTATTTTTTAAGTTCGTAATAGGCAATACCCATGCGTACTTGCAGGTAATAAAATTCTTCTCCCGTTTTTAAATACTCGTTTCCTGTTTTAATTAATTCTTTCCAATTTCCGGCAAGATATTGATTATAGGTTTTAACATCTACCTGCGGATAACTTAATTTTTGTTGCGCCGACAGATTAAATGATAAAAACAAGAAAAAAAGAGATATATAAAAGTTAAATTTATTGTTCATTTTTGTAAAGTTTTATTAATTATTCAGAAATTAATTCTATATGAATATTTTCCGATATAATTTCAAGAATTCCGTTTCGACTTATTTTTATTTTATATTCTGTCTTTTCAACTTCTTTTGATAAAAGATATTGATAAACAGTTGATTTTACTTCAATCAGCTCCGGAGCTAATTCATTGTCAATACTCAAAAATTTCATTTTATAAATAAGTTTAAAAAGCGGATAAAAAGGTGCTACAAAATCATGAAAAATCATTTTAAACTTATCAACCGCAACATCGGGCGGAAACCTGTCTTCAATTTCCATATCATGATAATAGCCCAATGGGATATGGTAGAGTGCCAGATAAAAATAGTAAAGTGCCGAATTTTTATTTCCGGTAAAGCTTTTAAAATAATGAACAAATCCATCGTTAAATAAATGGGCATAGGAATTGGTTGCTTCGCAAAAAATATAGGTGTTGTTATAATAATCGGTTTTCACCTCCCACTCTTCTACTTTTCCGTTGTAAGAATATTTTAATTTTCTTCCGGGAATTAAATTCAAAGCATTTTTTAATAAATCGTTCAATTCAACATTTGCAACTTTGTCGTTTAGCAAAGGTTTATCATAAGAATGTAGTTCATAGTTTTTTTCTTCTTTTTTTATGTAATGATTAATGGGATAATCTAATGTTTTTGAACCGATATACGGTGTTGCTTGTATTTGAAAATGCAAATGCGGGTATGGGGAACGCCCTGAATTTCCACATTTTGCCAAAATATCGCCACGCCGTACAAAATCACCTTTTTTTACTTTAAAACTTTCTTTTTTTAAATGACTAAGTTGCGTATAAAGATATTCAGTATGTTTTATCACTATTGAATTACCCCAATTTTGAACCAAGTTTACATTCCCGATGGTATTATCATCCACTCCGTCAATTATATCTACAATTAGTCCATCGGCAGGTGCCACCACACTTTTATCGTAACAGTAATAATCTTTTGGGTAGTCTCCTGTTAGGGTAAATTGTTTTCCTTCTTTATCAAGAATTACAAAATCCCATGCATGCTTCCATTCGCCTTGATGGGTATAATCTCCATCTTCGGCTTGCGAAACCGACCATTCGCCAAGTAAAGGAAGTGAAACAGGATAAAAACTCAACCATTTGAAGCGTTTAGCTGCCTGTTCGGCAAAAAATAAGTTTTTTTCGGGATTGTTGAGCTGGGTAACTACCTCTATTAAACGCTCGTGTTTACCTAAACGAAGTTTTAAGAAATACAAAAATAAAATAACAACAATATTAAAAGGTAAAGAATAAACCGGTAATTGATACGGTGCCATTAACTTAGATGCTCCCAAAGTAAATAACACAACAATGGGCAAAAGCAAAACTACCCACAAATAAGAATATCGGTTGGGTACTAAAAAGTGTCCTCCTATGGCAATTGCCGTTAAAATATAATTAAAACCGATGTAGGTATATCCGTATTGGGTAATATCCGCACCGAGAAATTGATAAAAGATAAATGCTGTTGCAAAACCAAGCAATGACAAAGAAAAAGCAATGCGCGAATAAAATAGTAAACCTATTGCAATTAAAACTCCCGCAAGTATATTGTATTGAAAAAATATAGCTCCCAGCGATAAAAGATAAGTTTTAATAAAAAGCGGTTTTTCAATATTATCAAACCATTGATAAATATCAATCAAACTTTTTCCGCCAAGCTGATAAAGCTCATTAGTTGTATAAATTCCTCTTTCGCTTATACCTAATGCTGTTAAATCTCTACTTGCTAAAACAATTAACCACATACCGATTAAAAAAGGAATACTCAAAAAAGGCAGATAGTATTTTGCGAAAAAACCTTCGAGCGAAATGGTAATAATAAAAGTTGTAATGGATGCAAACAACACGATTGCCAATGTTTGTGGCGCAGGCGTAAAAGTTAAACCTATGCCCAAACCAACTAATAAGCTATTGAAGCCATAAGAGCCTTTTTTTATATTAAAGGTACTGTATTGCATAAAAAGCGCAATAGTATTTGTTGCCAAAACCGATACCAAACCGGCAAGACCCGCATATACATCAAAAAAACTCACAAACAACAGAATTAATCCGAAAACCTTATTATCGGAAAAAAATATTTGTGAATAGCTGTTAATGCTTCCGTTTAAGATAATATTCAGCTTATTTTTATTCATTCATCTTAACTTTTATTTTGGGAGAATACTCGTATTATCACTGATAAACCTTATAAGTTAAAACATTCAAATGTCCTAAAAGGACGATTTGAAGTTTCACTGTTACCGAAAACCGTCCGCCGAATGTCAGACAAGTTTTAACAATTTATAAATATTCAATACACAATAATCATTGAACAACTACCGTAAACCGATAACAATTTAACCATCCGCAAGTCGTCGGACAAGTTTCAACAATTTAACAATATAACCATTTAACAATCAATCTCATTTCAAATGCTCCGGCACTCTTTCTTGACGCTTAAAAACTTCATTGGTTTCTTTATCTCTTATGATTTGAATGTTTTTATTCCTGTCAATCAGTAAAATATTGGGGCGCAAGGTAATAAACTGCATCCATTGGGTCATATTGTAAGCACCTACCCGCGGAATTACAAAATGGTCGCCTTTTTGCAAGAGCGGAAACTGAATGGCTTCGCGCAAAACATCAATATTCATACACAAAGGGCCATAAATTGCCGTATCTTCGGTTTGCAGCGAACATTCTTGCGCAGGATATATTTCGTGCTCGTACCAAAAACTGGTAAAAAGCATATTTACACCCACATCAACAATAGTAGAACGGCGTGCATTGGATAAACGCTTGTTTGCCAAAACAGTGCCAAGTATGTATCCTGCTTCATCAATCAAGGCGCGTCCGGTTTCTAAAAATAAAATAGGCAGATTATCGGGAGCGATTTCCGAATTTATCAAAGCAGATGTAATTGCTTCGGCATAATCGTCAAAAGACGGGCAAGTATCTTTGCCGGGCAAATAAGCACCTTTTAAAGTATTTTTTGATGCAAACCCACCACCCATATCAATGTATTTTATATTGTGATTAAATTTCCGGTTGGTACGTACTGCCAATTCTGCCAATTTTGAAGCTGCCACGGCATAAGCATTTGCCGACATGATATAAGTACCAATGTGTGTGTGTAAGCCTACAAGTTCCAAATTTTCCGACAGCATAATCCTGTTGATTGCATTCCAAGCCTCGCCGTTTTCATAATTGAAACCAAAACGGTCCCATTGCGGATAAATACCGGTATCCATATTGATACGAATAGCTACTTTTGCTTTTTTATCGGTATTTTTTGTTAAACGAATGATTGAATAAAGTTCATCAAAATGGTCGATATGAATAAAAGAGCCGTTGTCAATGGCTTTTACTAAATCTTCATTGCTTTTATCGGGTCCGTTAAACAATATTTTACTACCCGGAACACCGTTACTGATTGCTTTATCATATTCAAAACCGGAAACAACCTCTGCCCAAGAGCCTTCATCGTGATAAATTTTACAAACTGCATCGAGATAATTGGTTTTGTACGACCAAGCAAATTGTATTTTCGGGTAACGGCTTGAAAATGCCCGATGGGCTTCTTGATAAGTTTCTCTGATTTTATTTTCCGACAAAACAAACACCGGTGAGCCGTATTCTTTCAAGATGTCCTTTACAGAAATACCTTCTATTTCAGGCATTATTTCAACTTTGGTTTGCATACCGAATTTATCGGGTACTCCGGCTTTTATTTTATTGATTACCGGTCGTTCATATCTTAACTTTTCCATTTTTTATTTTTTTTATTTTTTTTATTTTTTAATCAAACTATTGATGCAATATTTCGTTTTATCAACAAATAAATTCTTAGTACGGTTTATTGCTAATTTATAATTCTCCGGTCATCGAAAGTTTTTCAAATTGTGAAATATCTCCAATCATATCGTAAGAGTAGCGAATAAACATTTTACCCACATCATAGGATTTATAAGGGGGTACATTTTCACCTATTGCCAAACGCACCAGCGCTTCGGGAATATTTTGTCCTGCCCCTACTGCAAGGTAAACCCAAGCCGGAATACGCGGGTTAATTTCAATTAAATAATATTCATTATTTACATTTTTAATAATTTCCAACTCCATACCACCACGCCAACGGGTATCGGCAATAAGTTTTTTCGTAAGTTTTACCAAATTTTCATCGGCAATGGTAATGCCTCCCCAAGCTTTTCCTTTATCGGTAATGTATTGTTTTCGCATCGGAACGGCGGCAATGGTATTTCCTTTACCATCGCCAAGAGCAATAACATTTACTTCCGTGCCACGGATAAATTCTTGAATAATTACCGGAACACCCCATTTAGCCGTGATTTTATTAAAATGATTAATTACTTGCTCCGGATTGTATGCCAAGTAAGCATCGTAAAATTTCCCTTTTACCAATAAAGGATAATCAAAATGATTACGCAAATTATTAATATCAGCATAGCTGGTAATTGCTTTACTAAACGGTACCTTTATACCGTACTTTTCACCAAATTTCGGTAAATTGGATTTGCTACGTTCTTCAAACTGCTCCAAAGTAGGCAAAAATATTTTTACACCTAAATCGCCTAATTCTTTTTCGGCTTTGATAAAAGAATAAAGTTCCGCATCAAAATTCGGAATTATTACATTTAAGTTTTCTTTTGAGTGAATGTATTTAATTCTGTCTAAAAATGCTTCTGTCCCACTTGAAGGATAAGGTATTTGATAAACTTTATCCACAATATCTTTCATGTATATTCCCGGTTCCAAATTTTCATAAGCCAAACCGATAATGCGTACATCAAAATAGTTCGACTCACGCAAGCCTCTGATTACAGGTACTCCCGGACCCGGATTATCGGTATTGTTTAAGCCGGTAACTGCTATATTCAGCTTTAATTTTCCCACTTTTGTTAATTTTAATAATTAGTTTGTTCTTTTTCCACCAAATCGTAATGCCCCAACATCCCTAAAAAATCATACAGGTTTTGCTCAAAAGTAGCTTCGTCCACATCGTATTTTTGAGTAAATTCTTTAATAATTTCCGATTCGTCTTTTCCTGATTTTAACATTTGTAAAATCTCGGCAGCTGTATTATTCAAATTATACGAATCACCAGTATTCGGGTCGAACATAAACCCATTGTCCGATACTGCTATATTGCTTCTTATTTTCATAACTTATTTGTTTTACTTTTATACCGTTCTATATTAATTATACCCTACTTTTTATATCTTAAATATCTTCATTTGCAAGTTTGTCTAAAGTTCTTTTTATGGATTTATCACTTTTTTTATACTCACTTACCGACATGCCGGTTTCTCTTTTAAACTGATTAGATAAATATTGTACACTACTATAATCCATCATATAAGCAATTTCACTCAAACTATATTCATCACTGTCAATCAGTTCTTTAATTCGTTCAATTTTATTTCTAATGATGTATTTTTCCAAAGTTATTGCTTCATGCTTTGAAAATAATTTGGATAATTGCTGATAGCTCATTCCCAATTTTTCAACCAAATATTCGGATTTTCTAAGAATAGAATTCACATTATTGGAATGGTGAATTAATTCAATCACGGCTGTTTTAATTTGTTCAGCGATTTTTTGCTCTCTGGTTTTAATTAAAGCCATTCCGTTTTTTTCCAATATTTTTTGGATGCTTTCCAAGCTATGAACTTCCGTATCAAACTCAATTTGAGCATATCCGGCTCTGATTAAAAGCGTTTTTATACCGGCTTTTTCAAACTCTAATTCCAAAAGCCGGGTGCAACAAGCACACAACATATTTTTAATATGTATGGTTTCTTTTATCAGCATAAAAATTAATTAGCAAAAACTTTACAAAAATAACGGCTTAAAGAACTTAATAGTTTATAAAATTATGTAAAAGATTAATGAAATTAAAAATAAATAAAAAAAGCAAAGTAGCCAAAAGATTATTCCGGTACTTTGCTTAAAGCTTTAGTTTTACCATTATTTTACAGGTAAAATATATATCGTAATCTACCAAAGGTCTGACGAGCAGAAAAGTTCTTTATATTTTCATAGTTGCTCGAAAATAAGCAGTTGTCAATAGCCCCGACATTTAAGTCGGGGAACAATAACAAGCCGCCATACGAATTTGGGCTTTAGCCCTTTTACATTTGCCTGAATTGAAAATTTAAAGCATTATTAGTATTAATCAATGGATTTACTAACAGATAAATTCCGGTGCATGAAAGGCATAGCTTTTAAAAAGACATAGTACTTGCACCGGTTTTTATCATCAAATTATTTCTCCGCAGGCTAAAGCCTGCGGCTATTGATAGTTATTCATTGTCAATATGTTGGCATGTATTTTTAATGTTAAATTTGTGGTAAAACCAATCTTTTCAACATCAACATCTTAACACTTCTTTTTGTACATAATCGCTCAACTTAAGTTAAATATTATTATTTCCACTCCGGTAAACGGTCGGGTGTCCAAGGAGCACCAATCGCTTCCAATTGTTTCTCTAATGAAGGAATATCCTTAGTTGCTAATGATTTCAATTTATCAATTAAAACAGGTACTTCTTCTTCAATAATTGCCAATTGTTCACGCTCGGTTTGTGTAATTTCGGCAGTTGAGCTGTAATGTGCATACATTAAGTAATTTAACCTACGGTTAATCGCCGGTTTATGCGGCGGGATTTCTTCATAACTTGCTTTGGGTGACAATCCATTAAAAGCAAAAATTAGCTCATCCAAGTCTTTTTGAATACGACGAATTTCTTCCATCATATCCTTATCTGCACCCGGTGTACTTAAAATAGTTTGTTTGATTACCGTAGTTTTTTTCCATAAATCATTCGCAAAACTCATTGCGCCTCTAACTTGTCGTGCTCTTTCTGCAACTTTCTTTTGGAAAGCGACCAAAGCCTTACGGTCGGCAGCCGGTAAAGTAGTATTATTTAATGCTTTTACGGTAAATTCTTGCGGACTTACCAATTCGGTATAAGTTCCGTTATTTACTAATGTCATTGAAACCTTATATTTTCCCGGAAGCACCATTAAGGATGAACCGGCTTTTTTAAACGGATCAAATTTATCTTTTACCGAAACAGGCATCGGACTGGTATAGCGCAAATCCCATGCAATGCGGTTGATACCCGATGATGGTTTAGCAGTAAGTTTACGAACAACATTACCTTCTGTATCCGTAATGGTAAACAATAGATAAATAGGCTCTAACATTTTTTCATTGCGTTGTTCTTTCCAAGATAATTGCTTAATGGGTTTTGACTCCTTAAATAATTCCTTTTCCTTTTCCTTTCGGATTTGTTTTTCCGATTTAGGGGCTTCTTTTAAATAATAAGTAAAAATGGCACCGAAAGGCGGGTTTTTTGCAACAAAATAAGTAGCACCTTGTCCGTATTTTTTACCTGTTTGCATATATGCTAAAGCATCTTTTATCGGGAAAATTTTTGCTTGCACATTATCCAATCCGGGATTTGCCTCACGCAAAGGAGAATAATCATCAAGAATATAAAAACCACGACCAAAAGTTGCTATGGCAATATCATTTTCACGCTCTTGCAAAGCAATATCGCGTACTGCAATAGTTGGTAAGCCCGATTTTAGTTGTATCCAGTTTTTTCCTCCATTGTACGAATAAAAGAAACCAAACTCAGTACCTGCAAATAACAAGTCGGGGTTTTTAAAATCTTGTTCAATAGTATGAACGGTACCGCTTTTCGGCAAATCACCAACAATAGAAGTCCAAGTTTTTCCTTTATCGGTACTTTTTAGTAAATAAGGTTTAAAATCATCACGTTTACGGTTATCAAATGATGCAAAAACTATATTTTCATCAAAACGGGAAGGGAAAACATCACTTACATAAGTATTAGAAGGTACTCCCGGAAATGTTCCGACTTTACGCCAATTTTTAGCATCTTCGGTAATTTGAATTACACCATCGTCTGTACCTATATATATAAGGTTTTCTTTTACCGGTGATTCTTCCATTGAAACTATTGTTCCGTAAAGCGATGTGGAAACATCTTTACGTACTGCATCCGTACTCCAATATTTGCCCATAACTTTCCAAGTATTGCGGTCGATTTGCGCAGTTAAATCAGGGCTGATTACCTTCCATGACTGCCCGCGGTCATCACTACGGAAAACTTTATTAGCGGCAATATACAAACGTTTATGGTTATGACGACTAATAATAAAAGGTGTGTTCCAATTCCATTTGTAAGTCAATTCACCTTTACCGGGCTGCGGCTTAATATTTAAACGCTCCCTGCTCTTTTTATCAAAACGGATAATATTCCCGTATTGCCATTCGGAATAAACAATATTAGGGTCTTTCGGGTCAACACGCCCCCAGAAACCATCACCACCTACGGTATTTACCCATTCACCGGAAGTAACTCCAGCACTGCTAAGGTTTCGTGAAGGTCCTCCCATACTGTTGTTGTCTTGCGTACCTCCGTAAACATTATAAAACGGATATTCATTATCAAGATAAACCCGGTAATATTGAGTAATCGGCAAATTTGATACTTGTCTATAATTTTTTCCGGCATCATAGGTAATATAAACACCACCATCACCACCTATAATAAAATGATTTGTATCATCAGGGTCAATCCATAATGCATGGTCGTCCACATGTTTTTCATTTATACCAAGACGCTTCCATGTTTTTCCACCATCAAAAGTTACATGCGAAAATGTTTCTACCGAATATACTTTATTTTCATCTTTGGGATCGCAATAAATTTCGTTGTAATACTGTCCGCTACTGTGATGATCACTCATTTTTGTCCAAGATTCGCCTTTATCCGTTGAACGATAAAAGCCACCGCCGGAAGCATCTTCAACAATCAAGTAAACAATATTCGGGTTTACGGGCGAAACAGCAATACCCATTCCCCCAATATCACCGGAAGGTAAGCCAGAACTTAATTTACGCCAAGTTTCACCCCCATCGGTTGATTTATAAACGGCAGATTCAGGACCACCACCAATTTTTGTATAAACATGTCGTCTGCGTTGCTCTGATGTTGCATACATAATATCCGGATTGGAAGGGTCCATTACTACATTATTTACTCCGGTATTTTCACTGATTTCCAAAACCTTTTTCCAAGTTTTACCGCCATCGATAGTTTTATACAAGCCTCTATCGCCTCCGGGTCCCCAAGCCGAACCTTCTGCAGCAACAAAAACCACATCGGTGTTTCGCGGATTAATGGCAATCATACCTATTTGACGCGAATCTTTCAGCCCCATGTTCTTCCATGACTTACCGCCATCTACGGTTTTATATACTCCATCACCATAAGCCAAGGCACGCTGATGATTGTTTTCACCGGTTCCTGCCCAAACTATATTTGGATTTTTTGGATCTATAGCCAATGCACCAATAGAATAGCTACCATAGTTTTCAAAAACGGGCTTAAAAGTTTGTCCGTTATTGTTTGTTTTCCAGATATTGCCACTGGCTACTCCAACATACCATTCACTATGATTGTATGGGTTAACGGCAAAATCGGCAATACGCCCCGATGCATAAGCGGGTCCAATACTCCTAAATTTTAATCCGCTTAAAGTACCGGCAGAAAAGCCTTCCTTTTTCTCTTCCTTTTTCGTTTCATCTTTCTTTTTACGTTTTTGAGCCATTGCTGTTTCCGGCAATAGTATAAAAACAGCAAAAATTAACAATAAAGTCAATTTTGAAATTTTTAAATGTGTAGTTACCATAATATTGAAATTTTAAATTATTTAGTTTGTGAAGTTATAAAACTCTTTGATAAAAGGTAAATATTTTTGAAAAAAATCAATCTTGCGTAGCTCAAAACAAACACTACTCGCTAATACACAACAGATTAACAACAGAACCAATAAATACCATGATTAATTTTAGAACGTTTTCGAAGAGCTACAAATTAGTGTATTAGTGGTATGAATTACGTATATAAAGTAAATTATAAAAATCTAAACGGATAAATATGAATATATTTTTAGCTAAGAATATTTGTGTTTTTTAGCATATAGTAGTATATTTATCCCAAATTTAACAACCTAAATAATAAATATTATGAAAAAAATTACATTAACTCTTTTAAGTTTTATCCTGACATTCAGTATGTTTGCCGGTGGTTTGGTAACCAACACCAATCAAAGTGCAGCATGGACAAGAATGTTGAACAGAAATGCAACTGTTGAAATTGATGCTGTATTCTTTAATCCTGCAGCATTAACCAAATTAGAAGATGGTTTTCATTTATCAATCAGTAATCAAATTATTGGTCAAACCAAAAGTATAACTAATTCGGCTCTTGGCAACAAAACATTTGAAGGTGATGTTTTTGCACCGGTTTATCCAAGTATCTCAGCTGCCTACAAAACAGGAAAGCTTGCTTTCTCTTTTGGATTTTACCCTGTTGGAGGGGGCGGAAGTGCTGAATTTAATGATGGTGTACCATCAATAGAAATGGGAATCGCTTCTTTACCAACTGCTCTTGCAGCTTTAGGAGCAACAGGTGGGTTTTCATACAATACTTATTTAGAAGGCTCTTCTGTATATTTTGGCATACAAGGTGGCATTAGCTATGAAATTAATGACATGATTTCAGTTTTTGCAGGTGCACGATATGTAATGGCTAAAAATACTTACAGTGGTTATATACGAGACATTACATTACAAACAGCAGACCCCAATGCTCCATTAACAAATGCATCAGTAACAGCAATGGCTGATTATGCTCAAGCAGCAGCTGACGGTGTTGGACAAATAGTAGATGGAGGAGGAGGAGACTTGACATTAGAGCAAGCAGAACAAGCTCAACTAATTGATGCTGCAACACGTGCTCAGTTAGAAGCAGGATTAGTACAAATGGGACTTGATCCTGCAACAATGCCATTAAGCGGAGTTGAATCAGCTTATGCCACAGCAGCGACTAATATGTACACAGCTGCAGGTGTATTAGCTGACCAAGAATTAGATGCAGAGCAAACAGGCTCCGGAATTACTCCTATTATTGGTGTTAATCTTTCATTAATGGAAGATCGTTTAAATATTGGCTTAAAATATGAGTTTAAAACAGCTATGACTTTAACTAATGCAACAACAAAAGATATTGTTGTAGGTGTTGACCCAACAACAGGTCAACCAATTACTATGTTCCCTGACGGAGCAGAAAGCAATGCAGATATTCCAGCTCTACTATCAGGAGGTGTTAGCTTTAAAGTTAATGATGCATTACGTATTGAAGCGGATTTTGAAAGCTATTTTGATAAATCTGTAGGCTGGAAACGTAGCGATCCTTTTACAGGGGCTGAAATTACAGCCGATGATTTTATTGACAAAGGTTATTTGTTATATGGTTTTGGCTTGGAATATAATATTTCCGATGCATTATTAATTAGTGCCGGATGGAGTGGTACTCAAACAGGAGTAAATGATAAATATCACTCTGACTTAAGCTATAGCCTAAACACCAATACTTTTGGAGGAGGATTAGCTTACAAAATTAACGATATGATTAAGTTAAACTTAGGCGGATATTATGTTATGTACACTGACAAAACTATTCAATACCCAGTTTCAACAACTGAGTACTATACTCAAACTTATGATACAAAACTCTGGGGAGTTGGGATTGGTTTAGATTTCAGTTTCTAAAAATAATATCAACAATATTAAACCCGGCAGGTTGACTGTCGGGTTTTTTAATTTTAAAATTGGAACTAAACTTCAAATCGTCCGATAGTACCTTAGAAAAAAACTAACACCATAAAGTAAAATTGGAAATGGGCAAATTGCTAAAAAAAACTTAGATTTGTAAAAGGAAACAGAAAAGTGTAACACCGACTCATTTTTTCAGAAAAAGTAAAATGATAGAATTATTTAAAAATAAAGATTATAAAGAACTAATTGAAAAAATAAGTACGAATTATATAAAAGCGAAAAAAAAAGCTTTTAAAGCAATCAATGATGAACTTACTCTTTCAAATTGGGAAACAGGAAAATATATTGTAGAATTTGAACAAAAAGGTAATATTAAAGCCGAATACGGTAAAAAACTTTTAGATAAATTATCAAAAGATTTAACTAAAAGACATGGAACAGGATTTAGTAGAAGTAACGTAGTGTATATGAGGCTATTTTACTTAAAATATCCAAAAGGTGTGACAGCGTCACACTTATTAAGTTGGTCTCACTATTACGAACTTTTAAAAATAAAAGATGATGTTGAAAGAAGTTTTTATGAAAAGCAAACCATTATCGAAAATTGGAGTATTAGAGAGTTACGAAGACAAAAAGAGACCGGATTATTTCAAAGAATTGCACTGAGCAAAAATAAAAAAAAGATTCTTGAATTAGCGCAAAAGGGTTATATCCCTGAAAATGAGAATGACCTAATAAAAGAACCTTATGTATTTGAGTTTCTAGGTATTTCACAAAGTAATATGCTGACAGAAACTCAATTAGAAAAAAATTATTGGACAATTTGCAATATTTTTTACTAGAATTTGGGAAAGGTTTTGCCTTTGTAGGAAGACAATTCAAGATAACATTAGCTAATAAACATAACTTCGTTGATTTAGTCTTTTATAATTACATTTTAAAATGTTTCGTTTTGATTGATTTAAAAGTAAATGAAGTTGAACATAAAGATGTTGGTCAGATGATAACGTATTTGAACTATTTCAATAAAGAAGTAATCAATGAAACAGACAATGAAACCATTGGAATAATATTAGCATCTGAAAAAGATGATATTTTTGTTGAATATGCAACCGCCAGTGTTACAAATAAATTGGCAATTGGTGAATATCAATTATACTTACCTGATAAAGAAGTATTAAAAGAAAAAATAAAAGAGATATTAGATGAATAATAATAATAACCAATATCTAATATCTAAATTGAGCGAACATACTTTTAAATTAAAAGCAACGTTAAAGAAGCAAATATAATAGATATGAGAAAATATTTTTTTTTAATAAGCCTGTTTATTTTTACAATACAAGTTTCGGCGCAACAATTAGACATTCCGAATTTTGCATGGGCAAGCCACCCAATGAAAATAAACAGTATAAAAAAATTG
>JALSLF010000270.1 GCA_026988445.1 Bacteroidales bacterium | reverse complement strand
CTGCTTATCCGTATATTCCCGAACATGGTATTTCAAAAGATGAAATTCTGAAACAAATGTCTGAGTTTAATCAAAAAGAACAGGATAAATGGAAAAATGGCTTTGTTTCAGGTGCTGTATATCATGGAGATAATAAGCATATTGAATTTTTAAACAAAGTTTTAGCCCTTAATTCACAATCAAATCCCTTGCATTCCGATATTTGGCCATCTACTGCAAAATACGAAGCCGAAATTGTATCGATGACCGCAAAAATGATGCATGCCGATGCAGTTGCCGGTAAAGACGAAGTGTGTGGTACGGTTTCTTCAGGGGGTACGGAAAGCATTATGCTTGCCATGAAAACATATCGCGATTGGGCGCGCAAAGAAAAAGGTATAAAAAAGCCGGAAATGGTGGTACCAATTACTGCCCATGCAGCTTTTGACAAAGCATCGCAATATTTCGGTATAAAGATGATTCATGTTGATGTAGATAATAATTATGCAGCCAAAATCAAAGATGTAAAAAAAGCTGTGACCAAAAATACAGTTGTGGTAGTAGGCTCTGCTCCTACTTTTCCGCACGGTATTATCGACCCGATTGCCGAAATGTCAGAAATAGCACGAAAGCGTAAAACCGGTTTTCATACCGATGCTTGCCTTGGTGGTTTTGTGTTACCTTGGGCTGAAAAATTAGCTTATGATGTCCCTCTTTTTGATTTTCGTTTGCCCGGAGTAACATCTATGTCTGCCGATACGCATAAATACGGTTATGCTGCAAAAGGAACTTCCGTTGTCTTATATCGAAATTTAAAACTACGTCATTATCAATTCTATACAACTTCCGATTGGCCCGGAGGATTGTATTTTTCACCTACTTTCGCAGGCAGTCGTCCCGGTGCTTTAAGCGCTGCATGTTGGGCAACATTGCTTACCGTAGGCGAAAAAGGCTATCTTGAAGCCACCGGAAAAATATTGAAAGCTGCTGAAAAAATAAAAAAAGGTATTTCTGAAATTCCGGAATTATATATTCTCGGAAATCCGCTTTGGGTAATTTCCTTTGGCTCAAAAGAGTTAGATATTTATAAAGTGCTTGATGCTATGACTAATCGCTCATGGAGTTTAAACGGTTTGCATAAACCTTCGGCAGTTCATATTGCCGTAACACTTCGCCATACACAAGAGGGAGTTGCAGAACGTTTTGTAAAAGATTTGAAAGATGCCGTAGCTGAAGTTAAAACTCAAGCCAAAACTAAAGGCGGAATGGCACCGGTTTACGGTCTGGCAGCAAGTATTCCTTTTCGCGGCGCAGTTGATGATTTACTGAAACGATATTTAGATATACTGTACAAAGTTTAGAGAAGAGTGTTGCATAGATTAACCCGCATTATTCACCGATTCTTTACACAAAACACATCAATACACTGGTTTACAGTTTATTAAAAATGGGTTTTACGAATTTTATTAAACCCAAATTTGGGTGTCTTGGGATTATCTTCATGCATCTGCTTCGTTGCAAAACCCTTGAAATACCAGAGTATTCCTTCGGGTTTCGACGCCTCGCATCTGCATAAAGCTAATCCCATGAATAATGCGGGTTAAATAGCTCAACTTAAAGTTGAACTACTGCTTTCTAATTCAAAAACCGTGATTTCCGGGTCAGTCCCTACCCTACCCGGAAATCCGATATATCCTAAACCAATATTTACATATAAATACTGTTCTTTATTTTTATATTGATATAATCCACGCCACTTAGGGTATTTCCAGCTTACCGGACTCCATTTTATTCCTCCGAAATTTACGGCAAATTGCATTCCGTGGGTATGTCCTGAAAATGTAAGTGCAATATCGGTTTTTCCGGCAACTTTTTCATCAAAATGAGTAGGATCATGCGAAAGCAATAACTTAAAAGGAACATCTCCTGCTTTTTCTAATGCCTTTTCTAATTTTCCGTATTGCGGAAAAGGACGCTTACCCCAGTTTTCAACGCCTAGAATAGCAATTTTTTCACCGGATTTTTCAATAATTGCAGCATCATTAAGCAATAAGTTAAAGCCCATTTGTTTATGACGGGAAATTAAATCATTCAAATTATTCTTTTTATCCTCATCATTCTTCCAAGGAAAATATTCACCATAATCATGATTACCCAAAATTGAATAAACACCGTATTTAGCTTTTATTTTTGATAAAATATTTTCCCAACCGTTTAATTCTATTGCCAGATTATTTACAATATCACCCGTAAAAAATACTAAATCAGGCTTTTGAGCATTCATTAGCTCAATGGCTTCTACCAATTTATCCTCGTGACCTTTTAAGCTGCCAATGTGTAAATCGGAGAACTGAACTATTCGGAAATTGTTAAAAGCATTGGGTAGATTCGTAAATTTAATCTTTTTTCGGATTATTGAAAAGTTAAAGCGTCCCACTAAAATA
>JALSLF010000269.1 GCA_026988445.1 Bacteroidales bacterium | reverse complement strand
CGGTTGGTGAAAACGATAAACAAATAATGTATAAAATTAACAAAACCGGTGAAAATGAATTTATAGAAGAACAATTTGGCAATTTTCGCTTTGTTCCTATGTTGGAAGGAACGGAAAAAAATAAAAAGTAGAGTTGATAAAATATTAAAATTTGTGAGATTTAAACCTGATTACTTTTTACTATCAATTTTTTCTTTTATCCAATCCGGTAAAGGAATATAGTTATAATTTTCCCAAAAATCATCGTTCCAATTACCAATATGATATTTTACAGGCTCTGCTACAATATTTATATATGACTTAAATGATTGTTTGTCATATTTTAATTCATGATTTATATTATATATTGCTATAATATTACGTAATATTTTTGAATCAGAATCCCACTCTTCTAATAAAGTAGATTCTTGATTTATTTTCAAATATGAATTATACCATTTATCATTAATTTGCTTAAAACCTCTTTCCCAATAATATTTCTTATCCTGTGTCCTATACGAAATTACTTTTTTAATAGCCCAACTGCTTTTGTCAATAAATAAAATATGATATACAAAAAAAGTATTTTTATTTATTTTTTTAGGAATACATCCAATCTCAAAAGTAGTATCCGTCTCATCAATAATCTTAAAGTCTAGTTTATTTAGATTTCTTTCTTTTAGATATGGAGGAGGATTCTTAAATAGATTTT
Organism: Bacteroidales bacterium; assembly: GCA_026988445.1. Taxonomy (GTDB): domain Bacteria; phylum Bacteroidota; class Bacteroidia; order Bacteroidales; family NBLH01; genus NBLH01. Next base: position 1,743 of record JALSLF010000269.1, on the reverse strand, counting down.
CAGGACAGGAAGCAATTCCAAAAATTACACGCATATCTTTAAAATACTTTGCTCCTAATTTTGAAAAATATTTTGCGCGCATTTTTTCAATCTGAAATTTAGAGTTATCTGCTTTATTTTGATAAACATGTATTAAATACTCACTTAAAATGTGAAGCTTTTGCATATCTTCTTCAAAAATCAATTCTCTAATATATGAATTATACATCAGGTTTTCAACTGAATAATTTATTGCCAAATGATTAATTGCTTTTTCCATAATTTTCTTTCCAGACATATTGGTTACTACAACCTCCTGTAAAAATTCTGTTTTAGGTTGTAAAACTATAGTATCTCTAATGATACTATCAATATTACCAATAAATGTTTTATATGAAATATGACTTATCTGGATTAAACTGTTTTTTTTAATATTTTTTAGAATAAATTTTCCATCTTCATTACTTACAGTTCCCGTTCGATAATTATTCTGCAAATAGACATTTGCAAATGGGATTGGCTTATGATTTTCACTATCAATTAATACTTTTCTTAGAGTTATTTGACTTTTTACGGATACATTTATTAAAATTAATATCAAACAAAAAGTAATATTCTTCATTTCTTCAATTTATAAAAATAGCAATTAAGATAATTGACCCACAATAACTAATTCATTTATACAAAAAGACTGTCTTTTATTACAGTCTCTGTTAAGATTTATAGATAATTAAATATTTACGATATTGCTACAATCGCTAAAATTACTGTAGCAGCAGCCGTTGCAGCCTTAATGGCCAATTCCGCCCAACAGCCGCCTTTACATCCTTTCGGATTACCGGCATCCTTACAGTTTTTCAGGCAAGCTCCTATTCCTGTCGTGCTTTTCAAAAATGATAAATCCTGTTTTAACAAAAAGTTCGGAGTTAAATCCGTCTTTTGAAACACATTTTTTGTCATTTCAAAATTAACTAATTTTTCTTCATCTCCAACAGGTATTGTAAAACGCATTTTACCATATATTACATTCCCTTCTCTTGTTGTAATTTTTATTTCTGTTTCTACAATATCAACCTCTGTATAGGATTTTAAATCCGATTTCAAATTATCCGGTATTGCAACTTCCGTAAACTCATATTCCGGTTCACTTACTTCGGTTTGTTGGCTACAATTCCAGCTAAACAAGCCAAGCACAAAAATAAAACTAATAATACTAATTTTTTTCATAATAAAAATATTTATAAAAGTTAATAATAAAAAATATCGAAGTGAATATACTCTGAAGATTTGATAGTTCTTTTTTTTTTTTACATAAACAACATGATTTCTTTGACGAAACAATCAAATTCTTTGACAAAAGAATTCATATTACACACGCGTGGATACCAAATTATTTATTAGTTTTGCATTACTACTTAACTTATAATTCTATGATAACAATAAAGACCTTTATATTTAATCCTTTTCAGGAGAATACCTATTTATTATATGATGAAAGCGGCGAAGCGGTAATTATCGACCCGGGTTGTTATGCAAAAAGTGAAGAAGAGCAGCTTTCAAAATATCTTGAAGAAAATAATCTGAAATTAAAACATCTTTTAAATACACATTCGCATATCGATCATATTTTAGGCAATCGTTTTATCAGTGAAAAATACAAGCTTCAAGTAGAGTCGCATCAAGAAGATGAATTTTTAATTGAACGCGCCAAAGAACAAGCCGTACTATTTGGTATGCAAATAGAAGCCCCACCCACAGTAGGCA
>JALSLF010000268.1 GCA_026988445.1 Bacteroidales bacterium | reverse complement strand
AGTATCAACAATAGCATTTTAAATAAACCTAAGGACTATGAAGATGCGGCTAAAATGCTCAAAATTCTTTCGGGGAATAAACACACAGTTATTACAGGCGTTTGTATAAATACAAAAGATAATCAAAAATGTTTTAATGCATATACTGATGTATATTTCGACAAATTAGAGCCTGATGAAATTGAATACTATATTAAAAAATTTGAACCTTTTGACAAAGCCGGAGCATACGGCATACAGGAATGGATAGGATATATTGGGATTAAAAAGATTGAAGGCTCTTATTTTAATGTAATGGGCTTGCCTGTTCAAAAGCTTTATGAAGAATTAAAAACAATTTAGGTATTAAAACTAATTTAATATTTGCTATTACACCAAACTTAAGTTAATCATTATGACAAAAAAATTATTTATTTATTTAATTGCATTTTATTTTGCTCTTATTCCTAATCTGCGTGCCGATGAAGGTATGTGGATCCCTTTATTGTTAAACAAATACAATATTAAAGATATGCAGGCAAAGGGCTTTAAGCTTACTGCCGAAGATATTTACAGCATCAACAAAGCCAGTTTAAAAGATGCCGTAATGATTTTTGGCGGAGGCTGTACTGCCGAGTTGATTTCTGACCAAGGACTTTTGATAACAAATCACCATTGCGGATTTCGCAGCATTCAAAAACACAGCTCTATAGAGCATGATTATTTAACCAACGGATTTTGGGCAATGAATAAGAGCGAAGAACTGCCCAATCAAGGATTAACGGTTACTTTTTTGGAGCGAATGGAAGATGTAACCGACAAAGTGCTGGCAAATGTAAACGATAATATGAGCGAAGAAGACCGGCAAAAAGAAGTTGCAAGGCAAATTCAAATGATTGAAATAAAAGCTGCTGAAAACGGAAAATTTGTAACGGTTGTAAAACCATTTTTTTACGGAAACCAATATTTTTTGTTTGTTCAAAAAGTTTATAAAGATGTTCGATTGGTAGGTGCACCGCCTTCGGCAATCGGAAAATTCGGTGGTGATACGGATAACTGGATGTGGCCCCGCCACACGGGAGATTTTTCAATATTCAGGATATATACTGCCCCTGACGGAAGTCCTGCGGAATATGCAGCGGAAAATATCCCCTTAAAACCTAAAAAACATTTTACTATTTCGCTTAAAGGTGTAAAAAAGGGTGATTTTACTATGGTTTTCGGTTATCCGGGCAGAACTCAGGAATATTTACCTTCGTATGCCGTTGAGCTGATTACACAGGTAGAAAATCCACACAGAATTAAAATCCGTCAGGCAAAAATTGATATAATGAACCGCTATATGGAGGCAGACCCAAGTGTGCGTATTAAATATGCAGCTAAACAAGCCGGAGTAAGTAATGCTTGGAAAAAATGGATTGGTGAAAACAGAGGCTTAAAACGTTTAGATGCTGTTAATAAAAAAAGAGCTTTTGAAGAAAAAATAACTACTTGGATGATTGAAGACCAGACACGTGCTGAAAAATACGGAGATTTATTACCCGAGTATAAAAAAATATATAAAGAATTGACGCCCTATCAATTAGCTGCCGCTTATTTTTACGAAACTTTTTACTCTTTAGATTTACCTCGTTTAGCAGCTTCTTTTTCGCGTTTAGAACAAATGCAAGCCGAAGGTAAAAGCAAGGAGGAAATTGATGCTTACAAAAAACGTTTACAGGCTTCGATAAAACGGACGTATAAAGACTACTACCAGCCGCTTGATAAAGAAATATTTGCAAAAATGATGGGCATGTATGTAGAAAATATGGACTTTAATTTCATGCCGCAAACATTACAGGATGCAAATAAGAAATTCCAAGGTGATTTCAATAGATATACCGATTATGTGTATGCAAAATCAATGTTTACCAATCAAGATAAATTAACCGGTTTTTTAAATTCATTTAACGAAAAATCATTAAAAAAATTAAATAAAGACCCTTTGTATAAACTTTACAAAGATTTTATTAATATGTATGTTGAAGTTTTACAGCCGAAAATTTCATCTTTAAATATGAAGATGAACCGGATGAACCGCCTTTGGATGCAAGCTATAATGCAATTTGAAAAGGATAAAGTTTTATATCCCGATGCTAATTTCACCCTACGTGTGGCTTATGGAAAAGTAGATGATTATTTTCCGAGAGACGGAGTTGAATATTTACCATTTACTACTTTAAAAGGAATTATTGAAAAGGATAATCCTGATATTTACGATTACCGTGTTCCTGAAAAGTTGAAAGAATTATATAAAAACAAAGATTACGGACAGTATGGCGAAAACGGTAAAATGCATGTTTGTTTTACGGCATCGAACCATACAACGGGTGGAAATTCAGGCAGCCCGGTATTAAATGCCGAAGGGCAATTAATCGGTGTAAATTTTGACCGCAACTGGGAAGGCACCATGAGCGACATTATGTACGACCCTGATATGTGCCGGAACATTTCATTGGATATCCGTTATGCCTTATTTTTAATTGATAAATATGCGGGTGCAGGATATTTAATTGATGAAATGACTATTGTGAAATAGAATACATGGCTATATGGCTGAATTGTTAAATGGCTAATTGTTAAAACTTGCTTACTGCTATAGAGCAAGTTTTAGCAATAGTTTAATAAAACCTTAAATCCACAGCTATTTTTTTCGCTATGCCGTAGAAGATAGTTGTAGATTTAAGGTAAAATATAAACCAACAAACGATAATTTTTGAACAATAAATATTATAACGCTTTATAAACTTTATGGCATTATATATTCGTACCAACGGAAGAGGAAATGCTTGGCCTGTTCCCTTAGGAAAAAAGCATCCTTTTTATGATAAAAATAATTTTGAAGATATAGCAAATGCTTCATTTTCAATCATTCAAAGCCCTGATAAATCAACTATTGAAAAAGAATTATTGATCGATGCAGGACATGGTGCTATTCAATATTTAATCAGGCACGGAAACCGTATTCCTGATGCTGTTTTTTTAACACATCCGCATATCGACCATACCCTTTCAATTGATTGGATAGTGCAAAGTAATTGGCGACAAAGCGGAAAAAAATTTCCGGTTTATGCAAGCCCGCTTTGTTGGGAGCAAACTTTAAGCAATTTTCCACAAATTGCCCATATGGTTGAATTTAAACCCTTGTTGCCGGCTAAATCCGTTCAAATATCTGAATTTGATGGAATACAAGTACGTTTTTATCCGGTTTTTCATGGCGAAAGTGCTGCCGGTGCAGGTATGTTGCTTTTTGAATATCTAAATAAAAAAATGCTTTTTACAGGCGATATTTTACTACCGCTATTGCGAAAAACCGATTTTGAATATTTACAAAATTGTGATGTGCTCTATACAGATGCCAATAATCGTTACCCCTATCCTAACAGTAATCACTGGTCGATACTGCGCCCCGAATTGATAGACGAAAAACCTTCAAAATTTTTAAATGATTGGTTAAAAAGCAAAGGCAACAAATTTAATTGGCTAATCAGACCAAATTTACCCTTAAAATTTAATAAAACCATACACGGATATTTTAACAAGTTTCTTGAAGAAGCCTATTCCGGCAATGAATTAAGTTTATCGGTATTTGATTTTAGCAAACAAATTAATGCAAAAAAGGTATTTTTGGTACATTACAGTGGAGGAGAAGATTTTAAACATTATGGTAAAGAAATTTTCAATGCTACTGAATTACAGAATTTTGTTGATACAAAAGCGAAACAAAGCGGCTTAAATACAAAATTTGTGGTTCCGGAAGTTGGTAACTGGGAGTTTATTTATTAAAACGGTATTTCACCAAAATGAATTAAAATATCATTTAACAATTTAAGCGAAAAGTACCTGTTGTTTTCAAGCCATATTTTAAAATATTTTTTTAATTCATAAATTAAAGCTTTTTCTTTGGCTTTAATCAATAAACCAATAGACCCAATACAATTAACATTTAATGATTCAGCAATGGATCTGGCTTTACTATCGTCAATTAATAAGAAGTCTGCATTAAGCTCTTCGAATAAAATAACCGATTCTGATTCACCGTAATCCATTACAACCAATAAATGATTTAAAGAAGTTATGTTCCGGACATGACTCTTTAAATCAAAATTTAAACTATTAGCTAAAGATATGCCTTCATATTTATTCAATTCTTCCCAAACTGCATTTGCAATATAAAACTCATCAAATAATTTTTCTAAAAGTTCAAGTTGATTAATAACTGCTAATGAAATTATAACACCAGTATCTACAACTACCTTTTTCATTTACAAATCTTTCATTTTATCAATGTCGGATATGACTTGTTCTAATGGAATTTTTGAAATAGGAATATTGTTATCAGTAAGAATACGTTCAAACTCATAACGATTTAAACCCGAAAGTTGAACTGCCTTGCCAATGGTTAATTTACCCTCTTTAAATAACTCAACGGCAATTATCGTTTGAAATTGAATTTTCAACTCTTCTTTCGATTTATTTAACGCAACAAATATATCTGAACTAATGCTTACAGGGATTGTGATTTTTTTCATTTTTCTTCAATTTATTCAAATTTAAGCAAATTTTAATATTTAACCAAAAGTAAAACGAACAAAAAAGCCGGAAACTAAATCCGGCTCTAAAAATTTTTATACTTCAAATATTCTTATTTTGTCATAATGTTAATATGATTCATTAAATCTTCTTTATATGATTTTGCAATGGGAATGCTTTTGGTTTCACCTTTTATCTTCATAATGATAGCATTGTCTTCAATCATTTCGATTTTTGTTAAATTAACTATATAGGAACGATGAACACGTGCGAACATTTTCGGAGGCAATTTATTAATAATTGCTTTCATGGTAAAATGAATGGTATATTTATTTGTAAAAGTATTGATAATCACGTAGTTTTCGAGTGCTTCAACCCATAAAATATCTTCATATTTTAAACGAACTAATGAGGAAGAACTGCTTTTGATAAAAATACCATCTTCGGCTGTTGATTCGCTATCGCTTTCTTTAATACGCGAGCGTGCTTTTTCGGCAGCTTTAAAAAAACGGGTATATGAAATCGGTTTTAATAAATAATCAACCACATCGTATTCAATGGCTTCCAATGCGTATTTATCTTTTGCAGAGATAACAATAATTTGAGGTAGCTTTTTTAAAGTTTTAATAAACTCAACACCACTCATTTCCGGCATCTCGATATCTAAAAAAATTAAATCTATATCATGCTCGGTTTGCATATCGTTGAGTGCATCAATAGCATTGTCATAAGCACCTTTAAATTCAAGAAAATCAGTTTTTTTACTATATTTTTCTATCAATAATCTTGAAACTTTGTCATCATCAATTACAATACAATTCATCTTTTGTTCTTTAGTTAATTAGATTAAATCAGTAACAAATTTATAAATATATACCGACATTTAAAAGTTTAAGTGTTTATTTTTAACGATTTTATAATTTGTTCCTTAAAAAAATATACGCTTAATCATCAATTTGCTCAAAGCTTATCATGTAAAATATCCTATTAATCAAAAAACATATAAAAATAAAATATCCATACACCGTTCTGTTTGTCTGTACCTCATTCTATCATTTATTAATATATTTGTATTGTAAACTGTTAAGATTAATTATATTTGCAAAACCAACATATAAATACAGAATAATGAAGCAGATTACTTTCACCTTATCATTACTTTTCTTTTTTAACTTTTTAATTTTTTCGCAAGATGGAATGCTCGACGAAGATGCATTGGTAAATGCCGATGAATATTTATCTTTACACGAAGCACTAAAAAATCCGGAAAGAGTTTATAAACTCAACCTTAGCGATATGCAATTAGATGAATTTCCGATGGAAATTTTACAATTGCCCAATCTGCAAATTCTTGATTTATGGCAAAATAATATTGACAGTATTCCACCTGCAATTCAAAATCTTACACACCTACAATACATTAATCTGGGGAATAACAAAATTAAAAAACTTCCCGTTGAAATCGGTAATATGATTAACTTAATCATGCTGGATTTAGAAGGTAACGGATTAGAAGATTTACCTGAAAATATTGGTGATTTAAGGTTTTTACAAAATCTTTCTCTTGGTGAAAACAAACTGAAAAAACTACCTCAATCAATTAGTAAATTAAGAAACTTACGCGATTTAAGCCTATGGGAAAATCAATTAGAAGAATTGCCTGAAAATATTGGTAATTTGACCAATCTGCAAAGCTTTGATTTATCAGAAAATAAATTAAAAAAATTACCAAATTCAATCGGTAATCTTAAATATTTAAAAATTTTTGATATTCATTCCAATAAATTAAGCCACTTACCGCAGGAGGTTGGTGAAATGAGCATGTTGTCTTATTTTGACGTATCAAACAATATGCTTGAAAGTGTACCGTCTTCCTTAGGAAATGCACGTGCTTTACAGATGCTTTACCTTCAAAACCAACTAAATGAAGCCGGAAAGCCTTGCTTAAAAACATTGCCCGGCGCTTTAGGCGATTTAAAAAATTTACGTCAAATTAATCTGTCAAATACCGGACTAACTGCTGTACCGGTAAATTTCGGGTATATGCATGATTTACAAATACTTGATTTATCAAAAAATGAGCTGGTCGAAATTCCTTCGGCGCTCGGAAAATTAAAAAACCTGCGCGAACTGAATTTATCGGAAAATAATATAAAAATAATTCCAACGCCATTGGGCAAATTGCCCAACCTGGTACAACTATTTTTGCAAGATAATGAAATTGAAGAGCTTAGTCCGGCTATAGCTAATCTTTCAAAATTAAAAGAACTGGATGTAAGTGCCAATAAAATAAAAACACTGCCAACATCATTTGCAAAATTACAGAATCTGCAAATAATAAATCTTTCGGATAATGAGTTTACTGAGTTTCCACAAATTTTGCTGAAAATAAAAAAAATAAAATCGATTAATTTAAAATCGAATAAATTAAGTAAAATACCTGATGAAATAAGCAAAATGCAACAATTGGAATATTTGAATTTAAGAGACAATAATTTACCCGATGAAGAAATTGACCGACTTAAGAAACTGTTGCCGGAAGATGTTAAAACAAGGTTTTAAGCTTTATTTTCGTAAACTATGAAAAATATTTTTATCATTGCTCTTGTTTCCCTTATTCTTTATAGTTGTGGCAGACAATCCGAATTAATTTCAGTTAGTGCCAAACAATTAGTTTCCGACTACAAAACAAGTACCCATTACGGAAATCGTAAATATCGTGGTAATGCGCTAATCGTAGAAGGAACCATTGCCGAGTATTTTCGTAATAATAAAAATGAAATCAGTATTGTTTTACGCGAGAAAAATCAAAAAACCGGTGTAAAATGTAATTTAATACGTTCGGATAAACAAATTAGCAAACCTTTAAAATATGGCCAAAAAATCAGAATAAAAGGAATCTGCCTCGGTTTAAAAGAAGATAATATTGTATTGCAAAACTGCTTTATTATGAAATAAAAATCTTTTACAAACACCTACTTTACAACAATACAAATGTTTTTTACATTTTGTTTTTTACAGAAAAAACGGTAAAAAATTTCATAAAAAAATTAAATCTTTGCTTATAGCTACATAATGAATAAGATAGCAAATCAGAATACCGTTTTTATTGATGCATTAATAGCAAATTCGCACTTTACCCGAACAAAATAGAATTTATTTGGCAGCAATTTTGCAATAACAAGTATGAAAACAGAATGTTTGTAATTAGTTCTTTTATAAAGAATTACGCAACTTTAACAAATGCAAAAAATACAGGAAAGAATATAAAGTTTGTAAGACAATTTGTAAAAAACAAAGATTAATTTCAAAAAAGAATGAAAAAAATATCGCTATACATATTATTATTTGTAACAGGTATTGTTCTTGGTTTCTATTTTTTTCAAGGTGCTAATTTTTGCCCGGAAAAAAATTACCTTGCCGTAGATAAACCGGTACATCAACAAAAACAAAATTTCCGGTACTCATCTCTTGCTATGTTGGGGAGAGCGGTAATTGTAAACGGAAGAATAGAAGAAGCCTATAAAAACAAGAATAATGAGCTGGTGCTTTATATTGATGTTGAAAATATCCCTGTAAAAGTAAGTTGCACCTTAAAAAATACCGACAAACAGATAAAAACTCCGGTAAAATTGGGTGAAATAATATCGGTAAAAGGTAATTTCATGCGTCTTGACGAGCGTATGGAACTAAAAAAATGCCTGATACTGAGAAGAGAAAACTAATACTTTCATAACACAGCTTTTCGGAGCTGTTTTTTTTGCAAAATATCCCTTGCAACAAAGCCGATTTATAATACAATCGAAAATCGTTTTACCCTACCCAAAATGTTATGATATATATCATATTTGTTTTTTTGATTTTTAAATGCCACTCTCTTAAATTTGTATGTATAGCTTGACTTAGGAAAACTATTAGCCATATTCTTTTTAAAAAACAAATATAAAAACATTAAGGTTTAAAAATCAGGTTAATATACAAATTAAATATTATGAAATATACTGAAATTGAAATTAATCAAAATAAGATTGAGTTTCACAACTCAATCTTAGGTATTGAAAAAATTATTTTTAACGAAAAAGTAGTTTCAATAAAATTTTCGATATTAGGAACTATCCATAATTTTAAAATTGAACAAGATGATTTTAAAATTACAACTAAATATCAACTTTTTTCTTGGAATAATGTGGAACTAATTATTGAAAGAAATAATGAGAAAATCTATGATAAATACATTCCTACAAATACCAAACACAGAATAATATGGTTCATAATCGGAATTGTTATTGGAGTGCTGATTTCCAAAATTGATTTTTAACTTATGGAATTGGCAGAAAGAATGCAGATACCTGTGTAAAATATGGTAACTTAAAAAATTAAACCCAGATTAATTGAATCCATGTAAAGAAAAAATTAAGTTTTCACTAATTAAGTATATTAATTATTATTCTGTATTACTACGGTAAATCAACTGATGCCCGCCAGCATTTATATCAAACCAGTTTGTTCCCGTTTATGCCTTCGGTTAGTTACAATTTTAAATTTTAAAAATGAAAAAAATATCTATAGTTATAATATTCATTTTTTTAAGCCCTAACTTAAAAAGCCAAGATGCCTTATTTGCAATAATTTCAAAAGTTAATCTTTCAATGGCTTATAAAAGCGCTATTGTGATTAACAATCCATACCATCAACTTAAAACACTGGATACTTACATCGGTTACAAATTTAAAAATCAATGGTCATTAGGCTTAAATACAGGTTACAGTAAACACAATGATAAAATACATTATTACAATACGTTAATGACGGGTGTAGGTTTCAAATATTTTCTATTTCATAGGAAAAATTTTTACGATAAAGCCATCGGACTTATACCTTATATAAATTTTAACTATGCAATGACTAATGAAAATACTACTGAGCACGATTATATTTATTATGATATGGGTATAAATATAGTTTATCCCAAATTTCCTCTATTGTTTGTCGGCATGGGATTGTGCCAAAATTTTTATTTTGATAATCGAAATAATTTAATTTCAGGATATTTATCAGTAGGTTTTCGATTTTAATAAAAAAGTTTAAGCCTTCTTGTTTTCAATATATTTATAAGATAACTCATAAGCCTTATACAATAAATATCCGATTAAAATACCCAGTAAAGTCCCTCCCAAAATATCTCCGGGATAATGAACACCAAGATAAATACGACTGTATGAAACAAAAGCTGCCCATATAAAAATAAACCAAGTATATTTTTTATTTTTAAAAAAAGGAGCCGTAAAAGCAGCAAAAGCAAAAGTATTGGCAGCATGTGATGATACAAAACCGTATTGTCCTCCACAATGTGCTTTTACAATATGTACTAAACCGGCTATTTCGGGATTATGACAAGGACGCAAACGTTCAAAAACTTTTTTAAATAAATGAACAGATATTTTATCGGCAAACAAAACCACCAATATCAAAAAAAACAAAACAATAAAACCTTTCCATTTATAATTTTTAAACACAAAAAACAAAACTAAAGCATACAATGGCACCCAGGTTGCCGTAGCACTGGTGTACCACATAATTGTATCCCAAAACGGATTGTGTAAACCATTTAAAAACAAAAACAGTTGAGTATCTAAAGCAATAAGTTTTTCTAACATATGGTGTTCATTTATAAATTAAGGGATATTTTGAAAGTCATCAGATGAATTGTTTATTAAGTGCTAAAACAATAATATATTTCTACTGAATTTGCAAGTTGATTCATCAGATGACTTTCTCAAAAACAGCTATTTGTTAATTTCCATCCACAAAATGTCTTTCAACTCCTGCAAACCCTGTTGGGCGACCGATGAAATAAATACCGAAGGTATATCCGGTAAATCTTTACTTAACTCAGCCTTTAATTCGTCATCTAATAAATCGGATTTTGTAACTGCCAAAACTCTACGTTTATCCAATAATTCAGGATTATATTGTTCCAATTCTTTTAGCAAGATTTCATATTCTTTACGTATCGCTAAATTTTCGGCAGGCACCATAAATAAAAGCACCGAATTACGCTCAATATGCCTTAAAAATCTCAATCCTAACCCTTTACCCTTTGATGCACCTTCAATAATACCGGGAATATCAGCCATTACAAAAGATTTATCATCGCGATAGCCTACAATCCCGAGATTTGGAACAAGAGTAGTAAACGGATAATCGGCAATTTTAGGCTTTGCAGCCGATATAGTAGATAATAAAGTCGATTTACCTGCATTCGGAAAACCTACCAAACCAACATCTGCCAGAATTTTTAATTCTAATATTTTCCATCCCTCTTCACCTTCCTCCCCGGGTTGTGCATAGCGTGGAGCTTGATTGGTAGCCGTTTTAAAGTTTGCATTTCCCAAACCTCCGCGCCCTCCTTTTATCAGTATCTGTTCTTCGCCATCTTCGGTAATTTCAAAAAGCATTTCACCGGTTTCGGCATCTTTGGCAACAGTCCCAATAGGTACTTCTAAATAAATATCTTCACCATCGGCACCGGTTTTCAGACTTCCTAGCCCGTTACCCCCATCACCAGCAAAAATATGTTTACGGTATTTTAAATGCAAAAGTGTCCACATTTGTTTATTCCCTCTAAGGATAATATCTCCACCTCTGCCACCATCGCCACCATCGGGTCCTCCTTTGGCAGTCATCCGCGATCTGAGAAAATGAGCAGAACCTGCCCCTCCTTTACCGGACCGACAAAATATTTTAACATAATCTACAAAATTTGAGCTAGCCATTTGGAGTTTAAAATTTAGATTTTAGAAAAGGTTCTAAAAATTGAAAATAAGTTTGATTTCTTTGGTAATTTTTTCAAAAACAGTTTCCGGTTTAGCACTTCCGTCAATAACAATTAATTTATTTTGATTTTTATAAAAATCAATAACAGGTTTTGTTTTTTCTTTATAAATATGAAACCTTTTACGAACCGTATCCGGATGTTGATCTTCACCTCTGCCTAATTGTTTTGCACGTTCCATAATACGGCTAAAAGCAAGTTCTTCAGTTATATCCAACAAAAAAGCAAAGTCAAGATTTGTTTTTCGCTCTTGTAAAATTCGGTCTAAAATTTCTGTTTGAGATAAAGTTCGCGGAAATCCATCAAAGATAAAGCCTTTTGCATTCTTATGCCTGTCCATATTTGCTACTAATAATTGGGCGGCTTGTTCATCAGTAACAAATTCACCTGCATCCATTCCTTTACGAATTTTTTCTCCCAACTCAGTTTTTCGTGCCATCTCATCACGCAACATATTGCCTGTTGAAAGATGTATCAAGCCCATATTCTTAACAATCAAGTTCGATTGAGTACCCTTACCGGCACCCGGAGCACCAAAAATTACAATATTCAACATTTTCTTTTTTTACCAAGGCTTATTTAACAATTTTATAAATATGCTTTAAGTTTCTTCCGTATCCGTTATAATCTAAACCATAACCAACAATAAAATCATTAGGAATTTTCATACCGATATAATCAATCGGTTTTCCGGTTTGATAAGCATCGGGTTTAAAAAGAAAAGTAGCAATTTTTATTTCAGCAGGTTCATATCCTTTTAATTGTTTGATAATATTTTCCATAGTAAAACCGGTATCAATAATATCTTCAATTACAACAACGGTTTTATTTTGAATATCTTCGTTGATTCCGATTAATCTTTTTACCGTGCCGCTGGAAGATGTTCCCACGTATGAAGCCAGCTTTAAAAAAGAAATCTGTGAAGGAAAGTTTATGTTTTTATATAAATCGGAAGCAAACATGAAAGCTCCGTTTAAAATTCCCAGAAAAATTACATCTTTACCTGCCAAATCCTTATTCAGGCGGTCTGCTACTTTTTCAATAGCTTCTTGAATTTGATCATGTGAAATAAAAATTTCAAATTCTTTATCTAATATCTTAACTCTTTTGCTCATTTGTAAGTTTTACTCTAAATTTGTCGTGTATGAATAAATTAATAGTTAAAGTTCATTATAAAAAGCACAAAGATACAAAAAATGACAGATTATAAATGATAATTCGTGAATTATAAGACAGCAAACATATAATTAGAAAATAATAAGTTTTACTTTAATCAACCATTTTAAAATTCTTAAATTTTTAGCAATGAAGCCATTAGTAAGTATTATCATGGGAAGTACATCAGACTTACCCATTATGGAAAAAGCAGCAAAAATTTTGAATGACTTCAAAATACCTTTTGAAATAAATGCCTTATCGGCACATCGCACTCCGCAACAAGCAATGGATTTTGCACGTGGTGCTTATGATAGAGGCATTCGTGTAATAATTGCTGGCGCCGGTGGAGCTGCCCATCTTCCGGGGGTGATTGCCGCATTAAGTCCGATACCGGTTATTGGGGTGCCCATTAAAGCATCTATTTCAATTGATGGTTGGGATTCAATTTTATCTATTTTACAAATGCCTCCGGGTATTCCTGTGGCAACTGTCGGCTTAGATGGCGCTATGAATGCAGGTATTTTGGCTGCACAAATCTTAGCCGCCGGTAATGAAGAAATTCTTAAAACGGTAAAGGAATACAAAGCCGGCTTGGAAAAGAAAATAGTAAAAGCCAACGAAGACCTAAAAAAAGTAAAATTTGAATATAAAACAAATTAGCTGAAAAGTAAACCCTCGGCTATTTTTATACCGATGGTTTTATAAATACACTCATCAGTGCCATTAGGGGAACAAATCAAAATTATTAAAAATCCATGTACAAAAGCACAATCATATTATTGATAATATTGTTTATCAATGTTCAACTAAAATCACAAATTGATTTTTTTGGAGGACGAGCAATTGGTGTGTCCAATGCATCACTTACCTATCAAGATAATTGGGCGCAACTGAATAATCAGGCAGGTTTATCTTCTTTAGAAGATATTACTGTAAGTGCCGGCTTTACAAATGCTTATTTTGTTAAAGAATTGAGTACTAATACTATTGCCTTAGGTTTACCTGTAAAAGGTGGAGTATTTGGTTTAAATTATACCTATTTCGGCTACTCAAAATTTAATCAAAATAAAATAGGTTTAGCCTATGCTATGCAATTGGGTAAAAGAATTTCGGCAGGTATGCAAATTAATTACCTTTATACGCACATCGAGGGCGAGTACGGTGCTAGCGGTGTTGCATACGGAGAAATTGGAATACTTAGCCAACCCATTGATAATTTATTTATTGCAGCACATATCTCTAATTTTTGGCATACAAAATATACCGATTATACAGATATTTACATACCTATGATTTTTCGTATCGGAGCAGGATATTTACTGTATCAAAAAGCACTGCTAAGCATTGAGTTTGAGAAAGATTTTGAACAAGACTTGATTTTTAAAAGCGGTTTGGAGTTTGATTTAAATAAGCAATTTTTCTTTCGTTTTGGAGTAGCCACAAACCCAATGGTTTTTTCATTTGGTTTCGGATATAAAATAAAAACATTTAAAGCTGATATAGCCTTTTCAAAACATCCCGTTTTAGGTTATTCACCGGCAATTAGTTTAAATTATGCTTTTCATAAAAATAAATAAGCCCAAAAGTGAAAATTAAAGCAACAATTTTTCTGAAAAAATTATTATTCATAAGCATTTTGAGTTTTACATTTACAATCGTTAGCCATGCTCAAAATCCGGTAATTGATGATTTAATTGAGCAAATTGTCAGTAAAACAGGTGCCGAAGATGCAGATTTCTCTACATTAGTTGAAGATTTGAACTACTACCTGCAAAACCCTTTAAATTTAAATGCCGCTACTACCGAAGAATTGGAAAAACTACATCTTTTAGACGAAATTCAAATACAAAATTTACAAAAATATATTCAATCGGTAGGGCAAATGCAAACTATATACGAGTTGCAACTGATTGACGGCTTTTCGGATAAAACCATCAGAGATATCTTACCTTTTGTTAAAGTGGAAAAAATTCGCGAACAAGAAAAAATATCTTTGAAGAAAGTAATTCAACGCGGAAAGCATTTATTTTTAACCGAAACACGTTTTGTATTGCAAACGCAAAAAGGCTATCTAAATGTGCCGGACAGTATTTTGGAAGAGAAACCAAATTCGGTCTATCAAGGAGACCGTTTTAAATTTCTAAACCGCTATCGTTTTAATTACAAAGACCGTATTTTTGCTGGAATTACTGCTGAAAAAGATCCGGGCGAAGCTTTTACAAATTACGGTTTTGATTTTTACTCTGCTCATTTACAATTAAATAATTTTGGTGTTTTTAAAAACATCACCGTAGGTGATTATCAAGTAAATTTTGGGCAAGGATTAATTGCCTGGTCAGGTTTTAGTTTGGGCAAATCATCTGAAACACAAAATATTCGTAAAAAAAATCAAGGCTTGCGCCGATATACTTCTACCAATGAAAATTTATTTATGCGCGGCGGTGGAGCTACAGTTAAACTCGACAATTTTGAAATTAGCGGATTTTACTCAAACAAAAATATTGATGCTAACTTAACAACACCGGATACTTTAGAAACAGAGGATTTAATTACCACAATTTTAAATACCGGCTACCATCGCACTTTATCGGAAATAGGCGATAGAAAAGCCATAAACGAAATTGTTTACGGCTCAAACATTACTTATAAAGGCAAAAATTACAAATTAGGAGCAAGCTATATAGCATACCAATTTAGTAAAAACATTGAACAATCAGCAAAACCTTATAAATTTTTTGATTTAACAGGAAACAGAAGCACAAACTATAGTATTGATTATCAATTCTTTTTTCAAAAATTTAGCTTTTTTGGCGAAACAGGCATGTCGGCAAACGGCGCGCTTGCCACATTAAACGGCTTATTGCTAAGCATTGTTCCGCAATTATCCCTTTCGGTGCTGCAAAGGTATTATCAGCCCGAATTTCATGCATTGTACGGCAGTTCTTTTGCCGAAGGCAGTAAAAACAGTAACGAAACAGGTTGGTACTATGGTTTAACGTTTCATCCGGTACGGAATATTCAAATATCGGCTTATGCTGATGTTTACCGTTTTCCGTGGTTACGTTACGGGATTAGTGCCCCTTCGTTTGGCAACGATTATCTCCTGCAAATTGATTATCATGCAGGATATGATGTCGATATGTATTTTCGCTGGAAAAACGAAACAAAAATGCATAATGTCTCAGGTGACTATATTGGTATTCGCCCTTTAGAAGAACAACAAAAGCAATATTTCCGTTATCATTTAGTTTATCGTTTAAATAGGCATATTAGCTTGCGTAATCGAGTTGAGTTTTCCGTTTTTAATGCCGATAGTACCGAAATCGGTTTTATGGCTTATCAAGATGTAAATTATTCTTTTGATTTTCCTTTAAGCCTTAATTTTCGTTTTGCTATTTTTGATGCAAGCTATAATGCTCGTATCTATGCTTATGAGAATGATTTGTTGTATAATTTTTCAATTCCGGCATATTTTAATAAAGGAACACGGGTGTATTTAATGTTAAAGTATAAAATTGCCGACTTTTTAACTGTCCGCATGCGATATGCACATTATTATTATGCAGATAAAGACGTAATTGGTTCTGCATTAAATGAGTTGGAAGGAAATTACATCTCCGAGTTAAAGTTTCAGTTAAAGTTCCGGTTTTAAGTATCCTTAAACCTGCAGCTTTGTTCGTAGCGAAAACCAAATACTTGTTCGACTTTTGGCAGATGTGTGTTAGTATTGGTGT